>JAGHBT010000290.1 GCA_021160845.1 bacterium
GATAAGCGTACACAATCATATAAGGGGGATGAATCCATGGCCCGGTAGCTTTTCGTATTTTAAGGGGAAGTATATCAAGATACAAAATGCTTTGCCGCACGATATAATTAAGAGAACTGGCTTGCCGGGCACGATTATTCAATCTTCGGATTCGGATCTGGTTGTAACCTGCGGTATTGGAGCCTTAAAGATTACTAAATTGCAGGTAGAAGGGAAACGAGCTCTAGGTACGGAATCATTTTTAAGAGGGTTTGGCATGAAGGTTGGAGAAAGATTCTCTGGTTTTGACCAAAAGAATTCTTCTGCCGGGTAAGCTACTCTGGAGATATTTGTTATGATGAGCGAGAGTAGAAAAAAAGGGTTCTTGAGAAAAGTAGCCTTTTACGCGTTTATAATTATTACGGCGTTTCTCGTGGGGATAGTAATTTTTAATTCATTTATTATCCCAAAGCTTGTTGGTAGAGGCGATATTGTACTGGTTCCTGAAATAAGAGGGCTTTCTGTTGAATCGGCAAGATCAAAATGCAGTAATGCAGGGTATAATCTCAAGATAACGGCAAGAGAGCATTCAGCGGAAATTCCGGGGGGGGCTATTATCAGTCAAATTCCGCAGCCGGGAGAAGGCTTAAAAGAAAGAAGAACAATTCAGGTAATTGTGAGTGCTGGACAGAAAATGATTGTTGTGCCGGATCTTGAAGGCGAATCCTTAAGGCAGGCATGGCTCACATTGCAGGGAATGGGTATAAGAAGAGGAAAAGTGTCCAGGGTTTTTTCATACAAGGATAGCAAAAATTCAGTGATTGGGTTATCTCCTTGTGCCGGGTCCGAAGTTCCCGTTGGGTCACAAGTTGATTTACTGTTTTCAATATATGGAATTTCGCGGACCTTTCTTATGCCGGATCTTGTTGGTATGGATATGCCGTTTGTAAAGGACAGACTCGAAAGATTGGGATTTAAAATAGGGCGTATTGTTAATAAAAGAGCAGAAAATGGTTTTCCAAATACAATTCTTGCTCAAAGCCCTGTTGTGGGTTCCGCTATCAAGGAAGGGGAAGCTGTTGAAATCACTGTATCAACTGTTAAATGATAAAAATGGTGTTGCTGTGGCGCCTTCTCTCCTGGCTGCCGATTTTACTGCTCTGGAAAAGGAGATCAGGGAGGTTGAGGACAGTGGAGCGGATTTTCTACATATCGATGTTATGGATGGCCATTTTGTTCCGAATATTTCATTTGGACCTATGATTGTCTCGGCTATTTCTAAACTTGCCAGTGTTCCCATTATCACTCATTTAATGATAACAGACCCTAAGCAGTATTCTGAACGATTTATTAAAGCGGGTAGCAGTGTACTTACCTTCCATTTTGAAGCTATGGAATCCGGGCATAGGGATATTGTTGAAATGATTCATGACCTCGGATGTGAAGCCGGCCTTGCCGTAAACCCTGACACACCTCTTTCGGCTGTTAAGCATTTGCTCAATGATATTGATCTCTTGTTAGTTATGAGTGTTTTTCCAGGTTTTGGGGGGAAGGGATTTATTGATGAGGTCCTGGTAAAAATAAAGGAGGCTTCTGATTACAGGGAAAAGCACAATCTGCGCTATGTAATCGAGGTGGATGGAGGTGTAAAACCTGACAACGCTTCTTCTGTGAGGGAAAACGGGGGGCAGATTCTTGTAGCTGGAACCGCTATTTTTGGAAGCGAAAACTATAATTCCTCAATATTGGCTATAAGGGGATAATATATACTTTTTGCTTATCTGATTTATGCTTGCTAACGGGCTATAATCCTGTTATTTTTTGATGTTTGTAGAGTCGATAGGAGACTGGGTTGTTTCAAAGTCTAACCGATAAGTTTTCCCGTGTTTTTAAACAATTACGCGGGCATGGTAAGGTACGTGAGAAAGATATTCAAGAGGCGATGAAACAGGTTCGCAGAGCCCTTCTTGAAGCTGATGTTAACTATAAAGTTACCAAGGAGTTAGTCGAGCGCCTAAGTGAAAGATCTCTGGGGCGAAAAGTACTTGACAGTTTGACTCCTGATCAGCAGATAATCAAGATTGTGCATGAAGAACTTGTAAGAGTACTCGGTGGTGAAGTTTCTCCTTTTCATTTGTCCGGAGCCCCCGCGGGTGTCGTTGTTTGCGGATTGCAGGGTGCGGGTAAAACGAGTTTTGTAGCCAAACTCGCGGTTTCTTTGAAAAGTAAGGGAAGGAAGCCTCTTCTTGTCGCCGCGGATGTGCATCGTCTTGCCGCTGTAAAGCAACTTTGTGTTCTTGCTGAGCAGTCTGGAATTTCCGTGTATGCCCCTGGGGTGGATGTTCCGGCAGAGAAAATTGTCAGGGATGCCGTTAAGAAAGCGAAAAAGGAATTTTACGATACCCTAATTGTGGATACAGCCGGCAGACTGCATATTGACAGAGAGATGATGGATGAGTTGAAAGCTATAAAGGAAGAAATACATCCCGAAGAAACATTACTGGTACTTGATAGCATGGCTGGCCAGGAAGCTGTTAATGTAGCTGGAAAGTTTAAGGAAGAAATTGATTTTAGCGGAATTGTACTGAGTAAACTCGATGGAGATGCCAGGGGTGGCGCCGCTCTCTCTGTTACGGCTGTAACCGGAATGCCGGTTAAATTTATAACTGTCGGGGAGAATATAGCCGATCTGGAAAGATTTTATCCTGACAGAATGGCTGGAAGAATTCTTGGGATGGGTGATGTTTTATCTCTGGTCGAAAAAGCTCAGGATGCCATGGATGAAGAAAAAGTGAAGGAGCTGGAACGCAAACTCAGAAAAAACGCTTTTACTTTGGAAGATTTTTTAGATCAACTTCAGAGGCTGAAGAAGATGGGTTCTATCGAGCAGCTTGCCGCCATGATTCCTGGGTTGAAGAGTAGAGTTTCTCAAACGGGAGTTGATGAAGACAGGATAAAAAAAATAGAAGCAATAATAAAATCAATGACTTTGGAAGAAAGACAGTCAGCACAAATTATAAACGGTTCTCGTCGAAAGAGGATCGCAAGTGGCAGTGGAAGCAGTTTGCGGGAAGTTAATAGTTTGCTTAAGCAATTTTCGGAAATGAAGAAAATGGTCAAAAATTTTTCTAAGTTGACTAGAGGAGGGAACCCTATGGGGTTTCCCTTGAATTAATTTTCAGTTTAAATGGAGGTAGGATTTGTCTGTTAAAATCAGAATGAGAAGGATGGGTAAGAAAAAGAAGCCTTTCTACCGTCTCGTTGCCGCTGATTCAAGGATGGCCAGAGACGGGCGTTTCATTGAGATGTTGGGACACTATGACCCGCTAACCGACCCCGAAGATGTCAAGCTTGATTATGATAAAATTTTTAAATGGCTTGATAGGGGAGCGGAACTGTCAGACAATGTGTCAAGTTTGTTTCGTAGGGTTGGGCTTCTTGAAAGATGGAGGCTTCTCAAAGAGGGTGTCAAAATTACCGAGCTTGATGCTGTAATTCAATTGAGAAGAGAAAAACAACCGGCAAGAAAGCCAAAAGCGGAAGAACCGAAAAAGGCTGAAGGGGAACCAAAGGAAGGTGAACCGGAGAAAGAAAAGGAAACAAAAAAATCGGTTAAGACTGAAGAAGTTGAGAAGGTCGATGCAGAAGACGAAAAGGAAGGCGAAAAGGAAACCGAAAAGGTCAAAGCGGGAGAGGAAAAGAAAGTAGAAATAAAAGAAATCGACGATAAGCTATCAGAAACCACCGAGGATTCTGAAAAACTTTCCGAAGATAAAGATGAAAAAAAAGAAAGCTAATTTCCTTCTTTGCTTATTTACGGTTGACTCTTTTGAAAGGAATATGAAATTTTATGAGTGTTGAAAAAATTAAAAGTATGGTTCACGATTTAGCGGCTATGCTTGTGGATGAACCTGGTAAAATAACAATAATTGAAGAAGAACGAAATAACGCTATTATTGTAGTAATTTCAGTTGCTAAGGATGATGTAGGTAAAATTATTGGAAAGAATGGGCAAACAGCGAAGGCTTTGAGAGCGCTTGTTAATGCAGTCTCTACGCGTATGGGAGAAAAAGTTCTTCTGGAGATTAGAGAATAGTACGGATGTGAACAGTTATTATGGGAGAATTTACCAATCTTGGAGAGATTGTTAAAACAGTTGGGTTGAAAGGGGAGGTCAAGCTTTTGCCCGCCTCGGGGTTTTGGAGTGATGCTCTTAAAGATGGGGGAATATATCTGGTTTCTTCCGATATGATCCGAAGATTAGTTAAAGTCGAAAAATTCAGGAAAAAGGGTGGGGCATATGTAATTAAACTCGATTCTCTTGAATCGATTGAAGATGCTGAACTGGTGGTTGGGAAAAGACTTGAATTATCAATGGATGAAGTTGATTTGGAACCTCGGGAGTTGGGATTGTCGGGTAAGTTGACAGGGATGAAAGTATTTCTGAAGGATGGCGAGTTGCTGGGTGGTGTTGTTGAACTTCTTGAATCGGGAAGACAGGACCGTTTGATTGTAAAAGGAAAGAGGAGTTTTATGATCCCTTATGTCCCCAGTATTGTAATTGAAGTGGATTATGATAACGGGAGGATTGAAATTGATCCCCCTGAAGGTTTGCTTGAACTTGAATGGTGAATTGCAGTTATGATTAACATTTCTTTTATAACGATTTTTCCCGAGATGTTTGACGGTGTTTTAACTACCGGAGTTTTTGGCGTAGCATCGAAAAATGGTTTGGCGGAATATACGGTTGTAAACCTCAGAGACTTCGCTGTTGACAACCATGGATCTGTTGATGACTATCCGTACGGTGGCGGACCGGGAATGATTCTTATGGCTTCTCCAATCGTTGAAGCAGTAGAACGAGTTGTTGGTGAAGATGGCAAGGAGGATACAGCAGTAGTTTTATTATCACCTTTCGGCAAGACCCTCAACCAGGACACAGCAAGCAAACTGGCTGAAAAAAAGAGGGTTGTTTTTATATGCGGGCGTTACAAGGGGGTTGATGAACGTGTTAATGATATTATTGTGACTGACAGTATTTCAATAGGTGAGTTTGTACTCAGCGGGGGAGAATTGCCGGCAATGATTGTCGCTGATGCAGTAATCCGTTATATCCCCGGGGTGTTAGGTGACGAGATGTCAAGGGATACGGATTCGTTTTCATCTCTGAAAGGAAGAGATTATCTTGATAGCGCGTATTATACAAGACCTAAGGAATTTAGAGGGTTGCGAGTCCCTGAGGTATTAATGTCTGGTAATCATAAGAAAATAGAGGAGTGGAGGGAGCAATCTTCGAGAGATCGGACATTGCGTTACCGGAATGAAATTAAGAAGCAAGTATAAATGAATCTTTAATATTATTTTTTTATTACCACAGTTTTGAAAATTCGGAGATCAGAAACGGTTTTATATTCTGAGTGTAATTATGGAGAGCATAATAAGTGATAAGGAGGCATAATGGATATTCTGAATCAGGTATCTGCGGGGCAAATGAGAGACGAGTTGCCGAAATTTAATGTTGGCGATACGGTAAGTTTGCAGGTGAAGGTTAGAGAAGGCGGCAATGTTAGAAACCAAAAATTTCAGGGCATTGTGATACAGCGGCGTGGAGCCGGTGGTGGCGCAACCTTTACAGTACGTAAGATAAGCCAGGGAATAGGCGTGGAACGTATATTCCCACTTCACTCGCCTAATCTAACATCTCTAAAAGTGATTAGAAGAGGATGTGTTAAAAGGGCAAAACTTTATTACCTGCGTGACTTAAGAGGAAAAGCAGCACGAGTTAAGGAAAAGAAGAAATAGAGATGAGAAATAGCGTTGCCAACCGGAATTCCTGCACGGAATTATTATCCTTTGACAATGATATAAAGCGTAGTGTTAGGGGTAATCTGGCTGGTGTGGATGAAGCGGGACGCGGTGCTCTTGCGGGTCCTGTTGTTGCCGCGGCCCTTATTTGTGATTTTCATGAGGAGTTGTCCGGTGTAAGAGACAGTAAACTCCTGAGTGAGAAGCGGAGAGAGAAGCTCTATGAAATAATAATGGATAGGTGTGTGTGTGTTAATTTGGGAATAATAGGGCCGGAGGTTATTGACACTATAAATATACTTAACGCTACATTGGTTGCTATGAAAGAGGCTGTTGAGGGGTTGATGATCTCCGCTGATTTTGTCATTGTGGACGGCAGGGATGTTCCTGAGATTGAAACTCGGGCTGAGTCGGTAATAGGAGGTGATGGAAAAAGTTTTATTATCGCGGCTTCCTCTATTGTCGCTAAGGTCACACGGGATAGAATAATGAGAGAGTTTGGACGAATATATCCGGATTATAATTTTATCGCCAACAAGGGTTATGGGACGAAAGAACACATAAGTGTATTGAAAAAAAAAGGCGATTCGAAGATTCATAGGAAAAGCTTCAAGTGGTCGGGGTGATTAGTGTGGAGGTGATATATTCAGTGGAAAAAATAAAAGTTGGTACCATAGGTGAGAATATAGCTGCAGATTATCTGAAGCTGAGAGGGTACGAAATTCTTGAAAGAAATTACAGGGTGAAACATTTTGAAATTGATTTAATAGCGAGGGATGAAAACTGCCTTGTTTTTATTGAAGTAAAAACAAGGGGGAATTCCGCTTTTGGGAGTGCTGTAGAATCCCTTACTTCTTGGAAAATTTCAAATATTAGAAAGGCCGCCCGGCATTATATTATTCATGAAGAAAAGTTTTCAAGTTTTTATGAGATAAGGCTGGATTTTATCGCTATTGATATTGAAGTAGTTTATGATAAAATGGTTTTGCGGCATCTTAAAGGTGTAGCATAAAAAACTTGATTTAGTAAATATCCATTTCTATTTTATATAATGAAGATCTTGAAATAATCAATAAGGAGGATTACGAGTGAACGCAAAACATTTTTCTATTCTGTTAATTTGTTTGGTCGTTGCTATTTCCGGTTGTAAAGTTGCCAATGTTGTAATGAAAGATATCCCCATACAGGATATGGATTTCCTTGAAGATAAATATTTAGGTAGAACAGCGTGGACAAAAGCCTATATTGTCGATATTGGACAAAATGGTGTTATTGAAAAGGATACTAAAATAAAGGTTGTAGAGCTCGATATGCACTGGACCGGGGCAGTTGGGGTTAAAGCGCCGAATAATCATAAGTATAGACACGCATTAAAGTTAGAGCGTCCGGTTACAAAAGAATCCTTTGAGAAAGCGATTAACGAACTTTTGTGGTTTAGTAATCCCACAGTCAGGTATAGAAGAAATCTTTGGAAGTATGGGAAAGAGGTTGCCACCGCGATTCTGAATCACCAGTTGATAGAAGGGATGAGCAAGGAAGCTGCTCTCGAGTCCTGGGGCCCCCCCGATGAGATTGAAGAAAGTCAGACGAGTTCTGAGAATGCTGTGCAGTGGATTTACTTAGATCCTCGTGACACATTGAATAAATCTAACATAATTTTTGTAAATGATATCGTGACTGAGTGGAGCGAATAGCTCGCCGGGGTTTTTAGGACGGGAATCTTATCAGATATAAGTGAAAGCCCCCGCGCGAAACGTGGAGCCGAATTATTCTGAAAACTCAAATAAATTATGAGCCCGCGATTCTTTTCAGAAAGATCCTCTCACCATTTCAGCAGGGACTCTATTAAAATTATATCTAAATATTCCTCTTTTGTCAATCATGTGGGCATTTATTGTTCGGTTTTTTTCCTTTATCTTAAATTTTTAATTTTCTAAAGATGCCTGGCATTTGTTGTTAAACTGGGTTGAAAGAGCATATTTGACATTGAAACTGGTAAAAAAAGCTTTTTTGATATAACTGGCAGAAGCAGTATGGATTGTTAAATGTACTGTCGCTAAATAGATCTAAAAACGGGAAAAATAGTCATTGGCAATCTTTTTAGCTTTTCCGGAAAGCACTATAATAGCAATAAGATTTGGGATTGCCATGAGTCCAAGAGCGGTATCTCCAAATGTCCAAACCAGCTCAAGAGAGAAGATTGCTCCCAAAAAATGAATAATGCAGAATATTATTCTGTACGGTAAAATGGCTTTTGCGCCGAATAGATATTCTACATTTCTGTCTCCATAATATGACCATGAAATAGCAGTTGACAGGGCGAACAAAAATACTGCGATTGTTACAATATATTTACCACCTTTGAATAGAGGAGCCATCCCCTTCTCAAATGCCCACGCGGTTAGAGGAGATCCATTTTGAAGAATCTTGCCATATAGCCTGATTTCATTACCTTCGATGATTTTTTTCTCACGGCCAATGAAATGAACAATTCCATCTGTTTCCTTTTCAATAAACCCGTTGAATTTATTATCCCCTTCCAGGATTAGCGCGTCATCAATTGTGCTGTTGTTTTTAGCAAAAATAACCCCTTCAGCGTGTCCATCTGTTACTTTGAAACGGCCTTCCCCGATTATGTCGTTCTCATGGATAACACCGTTACGGTGAACACTTGTGTTATCCTTCATTATTGCAATTTGGGATTGTTCAATAAAAGGAACAATTTCGATCTTTTTTTCTTTCCACACGCCGAGAGTAACTATGGTTAACCCCGTAAGTGTGCAGATTAGAAGAGTATCTATATATGGACCCAGCATGGCAACTACGCCCTCTCGAGCCGGTTCTTCAGTCTTTGCTGCCGCATGGGCGATGGGCGCGCTTCCCTGACCGGCTTCATTGGAGAATATTCCACGTTTTACTCCCCATATGAGCATAAACATGAAGCTTGACCCGAAGAAACCACCTACTCCGGCTTTGGCGCTGAAGGCATCTGAAACGATTGTTATAAATGCCCTGGGAATACTTCCAGCGTGCATGAGCAGGATTGTGAGAGCGCCAACAAAGTAAATACCCGCCATAAATGGAACAAGCTTGCTCGCCACCTTTCCGATCCGTCTAATTCCTCCTATGATTACAAGCCCTACTAATGTTGCCATAACGGAGCCTGTAATCCAGGTTGGAATCCCGAAATCACTTCGAAAAGAGTCTGCGACAGTGAAAGCCTGAACGCTGTTTCCACTCCCAAAAGAAGAAATAATAGCGCATACGGAGAAGATTACCGCTAAAAATTTCCATTTGTTTCCCATACCTTTTTCTATGTAATACATCGGACCGCCGGAAATTACGCCGTCCGCGCCGATTTTTCTGAAATGTGTACTTAGAGTACATTCAGTAAACTTTGATGCTGTACCGAGGATTGCGGTAACCCACATCCAGAATAGCGCGCCCGGGCCGCCGTAGTGGATTGCAGTTGCCACGCCGGCTATATTGCCTATCCCAATCGTGGCGGAAAGTGCTGCTGATAGTGCTTGAAAATGATTTATTTCACCGGAGTCATTGGGATTGTCGTATTTACCGGCTATAACCATTAGACTGTGTTTTACCCTACGCAGCTGGATAAATCGCATTCGTATTGTGAGAAAAATGCCTGTGCCAAGCAAGAGAACCAGGAAGTATGGAAGGGATTTGGGGAACTCCCATATATATCCGTATATGATATCAATGAAGTTTTTCATTGCGCTCATCTTTCAAGACTCATTTTGCCACTTTTCCTTTAAGGTACTATAAACAAAGTTATTATTTCTAGCTTGTAATGAGGAAAAAGATTAATGCTAAAATAACCGCCGGACAGAAATATTTGAGTAGTATAC
>JAGHBT010000337.1 GCA_021160845.1 bacterium
CCGTAAATCATAAAGGTGATTGCCTGTGGCAAGAGTCGTGGATGTCTGAATAAAGACCAGAAGAATAATTTCCAATAATATTTTCTTTCTTTATTAATCAGCCCAAGAAACCATACGGATTTAAAGAGCGCTCCCGAATATCCAAAATGACAACGGATGAGACCAAAGTGAAAACGCAACTTTTTTGACGGCTTATATTCTGTTAAAAATCTTTTAACGCGTTCATAGTAGGGTTTAGCGGAATAAATTTCCTTAATAATCTCTTTGTATCCCTCAATTAGTTTTTTATAATTCATCTTAGGAACAAAATTGAGCGAGAGATCGGTGTTACTGCCGGAAATATTTTTTAATAATCTATTCTCTCCTTTAAGGCGGCGATAGAGCCTGGTGTTTTTTGGAGCGTTTAACAATCCAACCATCGCGACAATAATTCCACTTTCTTTAATAAATTCAATTTGCCTTTTAAAAATTGAGGTTTCATCACTATCAAACCCCACAATAAAACCGCCTGTTACCTCCATGCCAAAACTTTGAATTTTCTTAACGGAGCTCACTAAATTTCGATTTTGGTTTTGGAATTTATTGCATTCTGCCAAGGAATTTTCGTCAGGAGTTTCTATCCCTACAAAGACAGAATTAAATCCCGCATCGATCATCATTTGCATCAATTCGTTATCATCAGAAAGGTTGATCGAAGCCTCTGTTGAAAATACAAAAGGATATCTTTTCTGTTTCATCCAATGGATTATTGCGGGCAAAATTTCTACTTTTAATTTATGCTTATTCCCAATAAAGTTATCATCAACAAAAAACACACCCCCCTTCCATCCTGAATTATATATTTTTTCCAATTCATCCAATATTTGATACTTAGTTTTTGTTCTTACTTTTCTGCCAAAAAGAGTTGTTATGTCACAAAATTCACAATCAAAGGGGCATCCCCTTGAATATTGGATGTTCATAGATACATATTTCTTCATATCAATAAGTTCAAAAAGAGGAACTGGTGTCTCTTCTATATCTGGAAATTCATTGGTTGAATAGATGTGTTTGACGCAGTTGTCTTTTAAATCTCTTAAAAATACGGGCAAAGTAACTTCTGCTTCATTAAGGACAAAATGATCAATATCTTTAAAGTCTTTATAAGAAGCGGTAAATAAGGGTCCCCCCGCAACAATTTTTACACCATGGGCCTTACACCTTTTAACAACCTTTTTAACACCTTCTCTTTGAACAGCCATAGCACTAATAAATACATAATCTGCCCATTCGATGTCTTCTTCTTTTAGCTTTTGAACATTCGTATCAATAAGTTTTTTATTCCACTCTTTTGGAAGCATTGCAGCAACTGTTAATAATCCCAGAGGGGGATGAACCGCTTTCTTGGAAATAAACTTCAATGCATGTTTAAAACTCCAGAAAGTTTCCGGATATTCCGGATAAACTAAAAGTATTTTCATCTTTCCCCATTTCTTGGGTTTAATAGTTCACTTGAGGTCTGGGATACTAATAGCAGCAGCTATAAATACAATTTTATAATATCTTTTAAATTCATACAGCCCGATTCTAATACTATTCCACAATTATCGACCCTGTAAAATAATACAAAGGGGGAAAATTGTAAAGAATAAACTCCTCTAGTCCTGTGTTAGGTTGTCCGATTTTAAAGTAAGCACGCCACCTTTGGAGAGTATAAATGCCCCAACTCCAACCAAAAGAGCGAGAAAAACGATAAATTTGCCCATGATACCAACCGGGATTCTCACAAATGTAAATATAGGAATGATACCCATCATTGAACTTATCAACAAGGGAAGCTCAAGGAGAAAGAGACCAATCAATCCCTGCAGATATACCGATTGCGTGGCTATTTTCATCTTGCCGGCAACGAAGCTTCCGAGAGCAAGCGCGGTGACAAAATAGCAAAGCAGAAGAAAGGCAATATAGGATAAAAACAAGAGCAATGACAATGGGATTCCGATAATTGTTATACTGAGAATAACAGCCACGATAACAACTACAATTGAACCGAAAAATACTATAAGAACACCAACCCCCAGAGATTTAAGAAAGGAACCTGCCACATAAGTACTTCCCTTCTTAATTCTCTCAGAAGTAAAATAGAGAACCAGTAGCAAAAGCAATACTAATACAGTAAATTTGGCAAACTGAACGATAAATCTTAAAACACCTCCCCCGAACGGCAAGAAAGCAATAGCAGGAACCGAAAATTTATCTGTTCCAATAGTGACTGTCTCACCCCTGACTCTTGCCCCATCGTCTTTCGATAGATTACCCAGAACACAGACAACATCGCCATTAACTACAGATGAAGGACCAAGTTCAATGTTGCCTAAAACACAGACAACATCTCCCCTTACCTTACCATCTACGGTAATACCTCCCATTATGGAGACAACATCGCCCTGAATAAGCTCATCATCCTTAACGTGAATTTTATCGCCGACTTTGACACGGTCTTTGTTTATTACGTGACTATATTTTTTCTCATCATTATATGTAAAATTAAAAGAATTATTCTCATCATCGTAATTAAAATTAACAGAAAGGGATTCTGGAATAGATTTGATTCCTTTTTTCACCAGGGAGTTAATGGCATTCTTCGAATCAACACCCAGAATAAATTGCTCTTTTCCCCCGGAGTTAATCTTTATACCGTCATCGGATATAGAGATTTTTACAGATTTTTTTAAATCCTTCTTTTCTTCACCCACATTAAGCGAATCCGAGGGAGATTCCCTGTTTATTATAAAAACGGGAACAAGCTGACCAACCTGCTTTATTTGGCCAACATGAGGATTCATAAAAATCGCTGCAATAAATGTAAAAACCACCTTAATTACCCATGTGTTAAATAAAGCTGACATGAGACTCTCCTTTCCTCCAGGAGGAACGTGATATTCTGGCAATCATTAATACAATCAGACAGACTAACACAAATGCTGTCGCGAAATAGCCTATAGGAATTTCACCTGCTATTTCCTTTAATTTTCTAAAAAGTATCATCACCGCTAGAACAAATTCGTGATCGGACTTAAAATAATTTACAACAATATCAAAAACAGCTCCGGACTGCTTAATAATAGCTGCCAATGTAGAGGTAAATGCTATAAGCCTATCCCCCGCGGATAACATATAAAGAAAAACAGGCCTGAAAATATACATAAACAGCGCAAAAGCCCCGATTACGGCCCCGGTTACCCGGATGTAACCAGGCAGAAGATTCACGCGCCGAGAAATCCTGCCGAGGATTAAAGAAAAAATGCTCTTTCTATATTTCCGGACATTTACGCGAGCCATTACACGATTATTAAACCCCGGTAACGGTTGACTGAATCCCATATTTTCCAGAGCTGAAAAAGCCTCGAAATAATTACTCTCAAGTTCCCGGCATTTTTCGCATTCAGCGAGATGCGTTTCAAATTCCACTTCCGTGGCTCGCTCAAGCTCACCGTCATGATATTTTTGTATTAATAGCCCAAAAAGATGGCAATCCATTTCGAATTACTCCTCTATTGAAATATCACCACTTGACGTTTCAATAATCACATTCGAATCTCCATTGCGTACAACACCGGATATGTTGTTTCTCGATACATTTGAAACGTTAATAGGTAAATCAAGCTTAATATCTCCACTCGTAGTGCTGGCTTTAAGGACAAAACCACCCCTGAGAATGTTTTTAAACCTGAGCCTTACCGAACCACTTGAAGCACCGAGATCATAATCAGCCTTGGCCTCCGAGGGAACCGCCGATATAAATATATCCCCGCTGGCGCTTGAAGCCTCCACACACCCTGAAACACCAAGAAGGTCAACCGACCCGCTTGTTCCTTTAGCAATCGCGTTCCCATTTATATTCTTAGCGTAAATATCGCCTGAAAGCGTTGTAACAGCTATATCCCCCACTATATTATTCAAATGCACATCCCCCGAAGTAGCCGATATCCCGGCATCGCCTTGAACCTTTGTTACAGAAATGTCACCACTGGCTGAAGTTATAACAATCTTGCCGACATTTTCAGCTTCAATATCCCCGCTCGATACATCTATTTTCAATTCACCTTTTATGTTATCAGCCTTTATATCCCCACTCGATGTAGATATCCGGGTATCTGCAAGAATATCCGACAATTTAATATCCCCGGAGGCAGTCATTACGGAAATTCCAATAGATTCAGGTACACGAATTTCAAGATTCATTTCAATATCCGACCCAAAACTAAAAATAAGGGAAAATATATTTCCGCTGATCCGTTTTCTGTCCGGGTACTTTGTCTTCAGCTTGATCACACCGTTTTCCCTGATAACTTCAACATCCAGCATTGCCGCGAGCTCTTCAGCCTTTTTTTTATCCTCGCCCTTGACTTTTCTCTTAATACTTAAAAGTATATTTTCTATTTCCGGATCGGCGGAAATAGTTATATCACTCCGGCTCGCCTCAATCTTCAATTCCTCCGCTCCATTAAGAGGAATAACCCTTTTTTCGATCTTCTCATAGTGGAACGAAGAAAAAGCGGCACTGCTCAAAGTTATCAAAACAAACGGAAAGAGAAGCACGGACACTTTCAATGTATTTAATATATTTCTAATCATAACCCTCTTCCTTTCAGCTCTTGTCCCCACTGCTTCTGAAAAAATCAACGATCATATTCCTTGCTCTGTGTATCCTCGCCTTAACAGTACCAAGCGGAATGGCTAGCATATCTGAAATTTCCTCGTATGACAGATGCTGCTGATGCCTCAGAATAATTATTATTCTATAAGTCTCCGGAAGTCTTCCTATTGATTCCTCAAGCATTTTCATTTTCTCCCCAAGCTCTGTCTTTCTGTCAGGCCCAATCCACTTTGACGCGAACTGACGCGGCATTCCACCATCCTTACCTTCAATGGGTTGGTCCATAGAAAAAAGTCTTGCCCTTTTCTTTTTACGTAAAAAATCGATGCAAAGATTCGATGTGATCCTATAGATCCAGCCCGAGAAAGGAAACGCCGGATTGTATCTATCGAGCATATTAAATATCCTGATAAAGAGATCCTGCGCCAAATCCTCCGCGTCATCACGGTTTTTAACCATTCGCAAACAGATACTGAAAACAGAGCCTTTATACTTGTTGAGGAGCTTTTCAAAACTCTTTTCATCCCCTTCCAGACAACGGCTAATCACTTTTGCATCTTCATCTTTCAACGTTACATCCTACTCTACGAAAGAATAACAATAAATGTTTCCTGAAAATCGAATTCTCCAAACAAAAAGATAGCAGGAAAGTATTAAACATAAAAGTTGATTCTTGTAATACGGAAAGCCGCGAAGATGTTTTGTTCAAAAGTATTTAAATAAATTTAAGGTTTTAATCAAATCCTCCGATTTATTTACTTGACACTTGCAAAAGGCAAAATTAGAGTAACCTTATAGGCTTTGGTCTCTTTTTTAACATGGGACAAGTAAATATCAGGAAGGATAGAAATGACTACTATAGAACATATTTTTGCCAGAGAGGTATTGGATTCACGCGGCAATCCCACAATTGAAGTTGAAGTATTTCTCAGCGGAGGCGCTACAGGGAGTGTTATAGTCCCCTCAGGCGCATCAACCGGTGAACATGAAGCAGTGGAACTGCGTGACGGAGACAAGAAAAGGTACAACGGCAAAGGAGTCCTTACAGCAGTAAAGAATGTAAACGAAATCATCTCCCCGGAAATTATTGAGCTCGACGCCCTCGACCAGATATATATCGATAAACTAATGTGTCAAATCGACGGCACCGACAATAAAAGTAAATTGGGAGCAAACGCAATACTCGGGGTTTCTCTGGCGGTTGCGAAATCCGCGGCTAATTCCTTGGAAATTCCACTCTTTCAGTACATTGGTGGTGTCAATTCAAAAGTTCTTCCGGTTCCAATGATGAATGTTCTTAACGGCGGGAAACATTCTGATAACAATGTTGATATTCAGGAATGTATGATTGTGCCCATTGGAGCAGGTTCAATTCGTGAAGCGGTGAGGTACGGGGCGGAAACATTTCACGCGCTTAAAAATATATTATCAGAAAAGGGATACGCAACATCTGTCGGCGACGAAGGGGGATTCGCCCCTAACCTGAAATCGAACAGAGAGGCTCTGGAAATAATTGTCTCGGCAATTGAGAAAGCCGGATATAAACCGGGTGAAGAGATAGCGCTAGCCCTCGATCCGGCGGCCAGCGAATTCCTCAAAAGTGACGGCTACCACCTTGACGCCGAGGGTAAGATTCTAAGCGCAGAGGAAATGGTCGATTTCTACGAAACCCTCGTTAATGAATTCCCCGTCATCTCAATAGAAGACGGACTTGGCGAAGACGACTGGGACGGTTGGAAAATTCTGAACCAAAGACTTGGAAAAAGAATACAGATAATGGGCGATGATATCTTTGTCACAAACACAAAACGCCTAAAAAGAGGGATCGAGGAAGGAATAGCCAACTCCATTCTGATTAAACTAAACCAGATAGGCACCCTCACGGAAACCCTCGACACGATTGAAATGGCAAAAAGGGCCGGTTACACCTCCGTTGTATCCCACAGGTCCGGGGAAAGCGAAGATGTTACAATCGCTCATGTCGCGGTAGCTGCAAACACAGGGCAGATAAAAACCGGATCCTTGTCGCGCACTGACAGGATAGCCAAATACAACGAGCTTATGAGAATTGAAGAAACGCTTGGAGAAATAGGAATTTATCCGGGCTTCTCCGCGTTTGCTTCAGCAAAAAAATAAACTTAGCTCTCGGGAGTAGATAAAAATTATGAAAAGTTTCTGGGGAAATGAAAACAGATACTTAAGGGTTCGTTACAACCGGATAAACATATCGCGAAGGGTGGCTTTAATACTTCTAGCCGGATCCGTTGCTATCATAATATTAGTTTTTACCATAAGCGATGTCGGCTTTATTAATCTCTGGAAAGCCCAGAAAAAACTGGACAAAATGAATAGTGAAATAGAAAGACTCGAAAAGGAAACCAAACTGCTTGAACAAAATATAGGAAACCTTGAAAACGACCCATTCGCGCTGGAAAAGATCGCCCGCGAAAAATACGGATATATAAAACCCGGCGACAAGGTGTTCAGGATAAAAATAATATCCGACAAAAAAAGTGGGGAGTCCACTCCAAGTTTCCTTGACATTCAGGATTATAAACAATAGTGTAGTAATAGAAGTAAAAAGACATATTGCGGGGTGGAGCAGTCTGGTAGCTCGTTGGGCTCATAACCCAAAGGTCACTGGTTCAAATCCAGTCCCCGCTACCAAATTAAAAGACGATTTCCCGGCATCCATAATACATGGAGTCGGGAATTGTCATATTTATAAGGAATCACCACGCCTTTTCTCCTACACATCAGGGGGATACTTTCCCTTGGAAGGAACAAATCAGAGGTTCTTTATTCTATCGATAAAATTCTCTGGTACCTTATCAAACTTACTGACACCTCACCAAGCATGTTTAATCTGCCTTCGCAATTTGCCGGTCACACCGCTCGGACCATAAGCCTTCAAGATAGAGTACAACATTATGGGACCGTGGCGCTTAAGTATTTCAAGTATACGATTTGAATCGTCGTTTACCTGCACAATACCTCCCTTGTAAACAAAATATATTCCTCTCGTTACATCTTTCCGCGTCGAGCGATTGTAATAAGCAACCAGAACCCCATCAACCCCGCGATCAGAAAACCGGCCAGCCCGATAATGGGTATCTCCTGCCACCTGGGTGGTACACCGGATAAAACTATAAGCGCCGAACCGATAATAAGCGCGGCGAGGACAATGGCAAAAGCGATCCGGTTGCTGATTCTTTCGTGAGTGAAAAGCATCGGTTCGAGACCACGGTGCTCAAACTCGACCTTCAACAACCCCTGCCTGGCAAGCTTGAGAATCTTTCTTATCTCATCTGGTACATCCCTAAGAAGGCGAAAAATATCCGTTCCGGAATCGACCATGTCTCTTGCGAGTCTGTTCGGTTTGAAACGGCCCATACGGACACGTCTTATAAAAGGTGTAGCTTGTTCGACGGCGTCGAAACCGGGATCCAGCTCACGGCCAAGCCCCTCCACAGAGGCCAGAGCCTTCACCATCAGGAAAAGATTCGGAGGAACGCTCAGGCTGTGCAGAGCCGCCGTCTTCAACAATTGAGTAATTAAATTCCCAATCTCTAGTTCACCAAGTGGCATATAGTTGTACCGATCGATAAGCTCAGAGACATCTCTCTCAAGCATACGGCGATCGGGGCTTTTCTCTGAGCTGGCCAGTTCGAGAAGTACATCCGTCGCCTTCTTTTCATCACCCCGGACTATACTCAATAAAAGATCTACAAAATCCTCACGGCTTTCGATATCCACTCTGCCCATCATCCCGAAATCGATGAAACAGATCACATTATCCGACAAGACAAAAATATTTCCAGGATGAGGATCGGCATGAAAAAACCCATATACGAATATCTGTTTCATAACCAAATCGAAACCACGTTCAGCGATTATCACCGGTTCGAGTCCTTCTTCTTTCAGCTTACTGATGTCGGAAGCCTTAACCCCGTCTATATACTCCATTGTCAGTACGCGTTTACTGGATATTTCCTTGTAAACCCTTGGAATATAAATATCCGGATCATCGCGGAACTGTCGGGTGAACCTTAACATGTTCGTTGATTCCATTGTATAATCGAGTTCCTTTTCGATCGTGCGGGCGAATTCGGTCACTATTCTGGTGGGACGTTGAACATCCCAGCCTTCAAGATGTTTTTCGGCCAGACCGGCAAGGTGCATCATGATCTCAAGATCAACCTCGATGGTTCCTCGGATATTTGGCCTCTGGACCTTTACAACCACCTCTTCCCCACCGAGTGTGCATGCCCGGTGAACCTGCCCGATTGATGCCGCCGCCAGGGGATGCTCCTCAAAAGACGAAAATATTTGCTCAAGAGACTTGCCGAACTCATTCTCCAGGATCTCCCGGACCTCTGTAAACGGGAAAGGTGGTACATCATCCTGCAGTTTCGGCAATTCCTGTATGAAATCAGCGCTTAGTAGATCAGGCCGTGTTGAAAGAATCTGGCCCAGCTTGATAAAAGCCGGGCCTAGTTCCTCCAGTACCATCCTGACACGAACGGCGCGGGACAGGGTCTCGAGCTTTACCCGGTGTTTACGGGAAACAATCTTTAATCCCACTTCCAGATACTGCTCGATATTCATTACATCCACCAAGCCCCCGAATCCGTACTTGAAAAGCACAGACAATATCTGGCGGTAACGCTTAACGTGGCGATAGGTTTTCCCGATTCGATTTATTCTGAAGGTGGCCAAGTTTACTCCTTTTTTTCACTACTCGCCGCTTTTCCCTTCTCAAGAGCGGTTATTCTTTTAACCAGTTCATCAATATCCTTTTTTGTTACAATATCCAGTTTAGCCAGTACTTGTTTTACGTTTTCTTCAACCTTTTTCTCGAAATCATTTTTTGCTTCCTCAGACTTCTTCAAAAGATCTTTGACGAACTCCTTTCCTTCCTTCTCTGTAATATCACCTTTTTTTATCAGCTCCCTACCAATTTCTTCAGCCTTCTCCTTGGTCATAACGGCAAGCCCCACACCTGTAAGCATAACTTTCTTTACAAGGCTCAACATAACTACACCCCTTTCCTTAAACAATCCGATGTGCCTCAGTATACTTTTCTTAAACACATCTTAAACACATTTTTTTATTTTCTCAAGATATTCATTTTCCCAGATCGGCTGTGTTAAATTTCTTAATTCCTCCCCGTATTGTACCATACCTCGGTGATAATCGCCATCGTGCATAGCGATGGCAGCCTCTTTATTTAAAGGCCTCGGACCGCAGCGCGTAACCGCGCCCTTGAGGAATTCGAAATGATCCCTGATCACGCAGGGACATAGCCAGTTATCCGTTTCTTCGGCAATACGTCTATACCCATATTCGTCCTGCCATTTTCGGATTTCCGGAAAAACGGCGATTCGAGCGCAGTATCGAGTGTTCCTCCTTTCGAATAGATGTCATAAATATTATCGGAGGCATAAGGTACAAATGCGCATGGCGATATATCACCGTTCCAGTCGATGTAGAGATATCCACCCGGCCGGCCGGCGCTGATACATCCATTGGAAAGAACCCCGTTGTTCCAGAAATCGGCCAGGAATACCTTTCGCTCACGCACGATGCGCCTCACTCTGTGTAACATCTCGACACGCTGCTGTGGCGGAACCATCAGATCGAGCGACTGGCCGCGCCCAATCGGCATGTACTGGAACAGCCAACCATATCCTGCTCCTTCCTGTTCGAAGTAAAAATCGATAAAACGGTCACTCGTGATCTTTTCCCAGTTTCTCCTTGTAGGTGTAGCTGAGATACCGAACGGCACTCCGTTGTTTCGCAGATTCGCGAATGCCTTGAGTATCTTTGCGTGTACGCCCTTCCCACGCCTTTCATCGGTCTCCTCGGCGAAACCTTCCACGGAAATCGCCGGAGTAATATTCCCCAATTCACCCATACGCTTAGCGGTTTCATCCGTTATCAGCGTAGAATTGGTATATACCATGAACATGTCGGAAGAGTGTTTCTCAACGATGTCGAGCAGCCCCAGCGAGCCGTCCCTCCAGAGGAAAGGCTCTCCTCCTGAGATCACGGTAAAATGAGACCCCCATAGTTCACGCTTTTCGGTGAGAATCCTGTCGAAGGTCTTAAAATCGAGACTCGCGTGATTTTCCGGATCACTCTCCGCATAACAACCTTTGCAACGCAGGTTGCACTTTCCAGTCGGGCTGATCAATGCAAAGAGTGGGGCTTCTTTGTCTTTATTCGGCCCACCGGATAATCCAGGTCTTTCCCTACTGCCCAAAATGACGTTTGACAGGAATACTTCTATCAATCGATTGATTACCTGTGTTGAGACCAGCCCCCTGTCGATGGCACGTTCTGCGCCGCTCAGCATTGCCATGATGTAAAGATACTTTTCTTCCTGCCCCAGGGCGGGACGGTTATCAGAATTCTCTACTACAATCCTTTTATACGCCTTGGATTCGATCACCTTCCTGGCCCTATTTCTGATATACCTTTTGCTCAGCATGAGCTTGATTATTTCCTGAAACGATCCATTCTTCAAGATATTTTCGACTTTCATTAATCTTCCTCCAATCATTCAGCCAAACTCCCCTTGAGAAACAATTCTGTGATCATGGGAATATTTTCCTCGTAAGAATGACGCTCCGGATTCTCCAGCCAGCAGAAGAGAAATGCATTGGTGAGCCCCTCCAAAGAAATAGCCATATAGTAAGGATCAATCCGGCGAAGCACTTTTCTCTTTATCCCAACTCTCAACACCTCCGCAAGCCTTTCCACCAGCTTATTGTAAAGTTTGAGTATGTCTTTATCCAATCCTACCGCAATATTGAAACTTGCACCGCGTGTTTCGGCGAAATAGATCCTGAGCGAGGCGATATGATCCGCGAAAAAATTCGACTTGGCCGAGATATAGGATCTTATAACGGTCAGGGTATCATCCTCTCTTTCGAGTACCTCCGTGAGGATCCGGTGATAATCTATCACCATTTCAGTCACGAGTTCCTTGTAGAGATCCTCCTTGTTCCTAAAAAACTTGTAGAGCGTGCCTATTGCAAACTCGGCTTTATTCGCTATGTTGCGCATGGATATGTTATGATACCCTTTCTCGGCGAACAGCTCGAGAGCGGAAGAAAGCATGTGATGGCGGCGCCAGAGCTTCTCCTTTTCTTTTCGCGAAAGATCTTTTTCCTTCATCAACATCCTCCTATGCAAGCCCGAAATCATTTATATACGAATTAGAACATGATGTCATATTATAGAATAATGCGTCACAAGTCAAGAAAAAAATATGCTCTTTGCCTTTTTCTCCTGCTCCAGATGACAACGAGTTCTTCCTCGTTAAGCATTCCTGAATTCAATCTTGAAAAACAACACTTTATAATTTTTTAGGCATCTCAATCTGACTTAGAATCAGCTCTGGAAAATCCATTTTCATGAATACCCCGTGCTAATGGTTTTTTGCTTGTATCGGCATTACCATAGAAGCGATTAATTTCCTCTATTATCATTTTCAAGATATCCGGACGCGGACGGGACGCTTTCAGCGTGATGTCGTTCAATTTGTACTTCTTCGTGTGCAGCGGGTAAATTTCATAAACGCTGTCTTCTATTATGAGCGCATGATTGAAATAGCTGCCGATTACAAAGGGGCGCATATTTGTTTGCATGTCGAACAAGTTTCTTCCGTTGCTATAATCCCGGATATCGTTTGTACAGCCGAAGAAATCCTGAAGAAGAGTCGGCGCTATGTCGATATGGGAGGTCGCACGCGTAATTCGCCGCGGCTCCTTATCGGGAAAATAGATTATCAGCGGCACACGGGTTTGATACTGTGTAAAGTTGCTTCCGTGTCCCCAATAATTGGCCTTGTTATCATTGAACTCTTCACCATGGTCGGTGGTAACGATGATAATCGTGTTCGTCAGTGCTCCAAGTGATTCAAGCTGTTGCAAGATTTTGCCAACGAGTTCATCGACATAGTGGATCGAGTTTCGATAATCATTCAGGTAATTATCCGGGACCGTATTATCGTTAACGAACGCCAAGTTTATCTCCTTGGCGGGGCGAAAAACCTCATGGTTTTCGGGATACCAATAAGGACAATGAGACGACTTAAAAAAGGCAAGGGCCATGAACGACCGCGGATTGTCCGTTTGCTCGCGTAAGAATGAGATCAATTGCCTGGTCATATCTTTATCCTGTTCCGCTATCGATCTCCCCGAGAAGGATTTGTGAACCTCGATGCCGCGAAAAATTGTGTCTTTGATCTTGTGGCGTTCGAATTTCGATTTGGCATAGACGCCAAAAGTATATTGGTTTTCTTTGAGGACATCGACAAGGACAGGATTGTCGATCAGAGTGCTGTTGGCTTTTACCGACGCCCAGTAAGTCGGGTGAAGTCCGTAAAACATACCAAATATGCCGCATGTCGTTTGATTACCAGAGCTTAAGTGCTTAAGAAACACCGACGATTTCTGAGAGAGGGCATAGATGTTCGGTGACACCGATTCATTCATCATATCAAAACGCCAGCTTTCCAGTAAAATAACAACGATGTTAGGAAGTTTCTTGCCGGACGGTATACTGTACTTCATGTCGCTGAGCGGATAATTAAGGGAACCGTAATGATACTTCTTCGATGTGACCCCGGGTTCGGTTTCACCGATCGGGAAGAATCCTGCATATTTAACGGCACTCTTATGCGAAGTGAACGGAATGTAGGCCGGAAGGTGGTGTGTAAGATTTGTTATCCGGCTGTCGTTCTTATGGTAGGCAACGATATGGATAACCTGGCTGACGCCAAAGGCCAGTATCGTGAGCAGCGAAAAGGTTAGAATCAGATATTTGGGTTTTCTAACTTTCCCCGCGACGGTGAAAATTCCGATCTCAACCACGATAATTACAAACAGACTCACCAGCATTGCGTAGAGTGTGGGAGTCGGCAAACCCAGTCCACCGTAATCCCTAACAACATATTCGAGCCAAAAGAAATCGATGTGAATCTTAACAATATTATACATAAAGCTATCCAAGAGGAGATAATAAACAAATATCGTTATGATAGCTCCACTGCAACAAACCACCATTCTTCTAAGA
>JAGHBT010000231.1 GCA_021160845.1 bacterium
ATATAGTTGTAACAGGGAATCCCCTGCGCAGAGTAATGACTGATAGCTATAGTGGAAAACCCTACGAATCGTTTGGGCTAAAAGAAGGTATTCCAATTCTTCTGGTATTTGGGGGAAGCCAGGGGGCCCGATCACTTAACCGCGCTGCGGTTGAACATTTTCTTTCCAATAACGAGGTGCAGGGGATAGTCCAAACAGGTTCCAGTGAATACGAGTGGGTTAAAGAGAGACTTGCAAAGACGAAAGGGGTTTTTGTTTGTGATTATATATTGAATATTCGCGATGCTTATGAAATTGCCGACATTGTTTTGGCTAGAGCGGGGGCGCTGAGCGTTTCGGAGTTTGCTGCTATTGGGCTTCCATCTATACTTGTACCCTATCCATATTCTGTAGATGATCATCAAACTTATAACGCGCGTTTTCTCGAGCGAGCCGGCGCGGCTGTAATCATAAATGATTCTGAATTGGATGGTGAGAGGCTCTTAAGCGTTATGGGGGAGATTTTGAAGGATAAAAACAGGCTTGAGCGCATGAAGAGATCTGCGCTGGAGGTAGGTATCAAGGATGCTGCCTCCAAAATTGTGGATGATATTGTGGAGCTTTCAGAAAAGGGTTTAAAGAATGTCCATAAAGAGCGTTTGACCCGTGACGGCGAAAGTGATTTTAGATCGAAAGAGTAAGGTATGTTAGGAAAAACAAAACATATTCATTTTGTTGGTATCGGTGGGATTGGTATGAGCGGAATCGCGGAAGTCTTGATTAACCTCGGATTTGAGGTCTCGGGATCCGATCTGAACAGCACCGTTGTTACAAAGCATTTGAAATCACTGGGAGCGAAAATATATAAAGGACATAAAAAAGAGAATATTGGAAGCTGCGATATAGTTGTTGTTTCTTCTGCTGTATCGCCTTCAAATCTCGAAGTTGATGAAGCAAGGAAGAGGGGTATTCCAATTATTCCGCGTTCCGATATGCTTGGAGAATTGATGACTATAAGGGAGGGCATAGCCATAGCGGGTGCGCACGGCAAAACTACTACAACATCTATAGCCGCGGAGGTTGTTAGTAAAGCCGGGCTTGACCCTACTATCGTCGTAGGTGGAAGGGTTAAGGGGTTGAAGGCAAACGCTAAACTTGGGCAGGGTAAATTTATTATTGCTGAAGTAGATGAAAGTGACGGGTATTTTGTCAGATTATCTCCCGTTATCGCGTTGATTACCAATATTGACAGAGAACATATAGATTTTTACGGGGGATTGGAGAATATCTATAAGGCCTTTATAACTTTTGCCGGGCGTGTTCCCTTTTATGGTGTTGTGATATGCTGCTCGGATAACTCTCATGTAAGGGCAATTATCCCGAAGATAGACCGCAGAATTATCACCTTTGGACTGGGCGATGACGCTGATGTTCAGGGTGTGGTCAAAGAGCAAACAGCAGAGGGAACAAAATTTTCACTATTGATAAATGGGGTTTTGAAAGGAGATTTATTTATTAATCTTCCGGGGCGTTACAATGTTTTAAACGCTCTGGGTGTTTGCGCTTTGGCGGAGGAACTTGGGATTGACTTTAAAATTCTTAAAGCGGGGTTAGCGGAATTTCAGGGTGTAGGTAGACGTTTTGAATTCAAAGGTGAAGCACAAGGAATCCTTTTCCTCGATGATTATGCTCATCATCCCACGGAAATTCAATCTGTAATAGAAACAACCAGAAAGAATTTTTCAAGACGAATTGTTGTCGTATTCCAACCACATAGATATACACGAACACGGGATTTGTATTCAGAGTTTGACACATGTTTTAATATGGCGGATCAAGTGTTTATTACAGATGTTTATCCCGCCGGAGAAGACCCGCTTCCGGGTATAAGCGGCGATCTTATATACAGGGTTGTTTTAAGAAGCAATGCCGCTAATGTTGTTTACTTACCTGACAGGAAGAGCTTAAAGAAAGCCGTATCAGATCTTATAAAAGAGGGAGATCTTGTATTAACACTCGGAGCCGGCGATGTCTGGCGTCTGGGAGAAGAAATTTTGAGTGAGAAAGGGTTATAGGGGATGAAAAGATACAAAAGTTCAAATATGGCATCGCGCAAATCAGAGGGTAGAAAAGGTTCCTTTTTCCGATGGGCGTTAATATCCTTGATTGTTTTTGTTACAGGTGGAGGAATTTACCTATGGTTCTTTACGGAGGTTTTTTCTGTCCGTGAGATCAACATGTATGAAGGAACGAATTTGCCGGTCGATTTGCTTTCGAAGTCGGCGGAAGAATATGTTGGATGCAATATTTTCATGATCCCTTTGGATAATTTAAAAGAAAAACTCATGGAGTTTAGTGATGTGTCGGATATCGTTTTCAGAAGGAATCTTTTTCATTCTATTAATTGCTATTTAAAAGTGAGAAAGCCGGTTGCGGCTGTGCTTTGCGGTGACATGCGCGAAGTTGACGAGAATGGGATAATGCTTTCAGGGAGAGTAACAGAAGAAGGTGTAGATTTACCCTTGATAACAGGAATTAATGATTTAGACGCTGAATCAGGTAAACAGGAGCTTAAAAAAGCCTTGGAAGTTCTGGGGCTTCTTAAGGAATGTGGCTTTTCCCCCGCCCGCCAGTTATCAGAGATTCATATCGAAAATGAGGAAATTACTCTTGTATGGATGGATATTGGTTCTGTTATTCGTATTGGAAAAGAAGGATTTGAGGAGCGAATCCGCAAATTAAAGAGTGTTTACAGTGTGTTAGAGGAGCAGCAGAGTTTTCCCAAGATGGTTGATCTGCGTTTTAACCGTCAAGTTGTTATCAGATAGAAGATTGTGAGAAGGCGAGGACAACAATATGGAAACGGTTTTTGTAGTAGGGA
>JAGHBT010000054.1 GCA_021160845.1 bacterium
ATAAGGGAGAAAAGAATACACCTTGAGGAAAAGCCTCAAATAATAACCGATATTCTGGAATCCGGAGCATCCAAAGCCCGCAAAATAGCAAGGGAAACACTTGAAGAAGTAAGGGATGTGATGAAACTGCCAGCAAGGAGGGGTATTTAATGTCCAGCACAATAGATTTTTTTATTTCCAAATTCAGAGAGAATATAAACAGAGAAGATGAACCCGGCCGCTATTTCGTTCCCAGGCCCTACCGAAACGCTTCGGTTAGTTTCAGAAACTGTTCAATCGGAGATTTTGAGAAGAGGCGGGATATTCTGGTAAATGAAGCCGGATTGAACGCTTTTATGTTCAGAGCGGATATGATCCCAGGATGTGATCTGCTGTCTGATTCAGGTACTACTACTATGACAATGAAGCAATGGGCTCAAATGCTTCTAGGGGATGAATCCTACGGCTCTAATGAAGGCTATTTTGAATTAAAAAATAAGATAACAGAGACATTTGGTGAGGACTGGCAATCCGACGGGGAAAACAAGTCCGTTGATAATCTGTTTATTTTTCACCAGGGTAGAGCGGCTGAAAACGCGATGTTTACGGTTTTAAAGCGCGTGCTTAACGGCATGGGAATAAAGCTGGAGCCTAAACTCGGGAGCGGCCTTCTTCCGATGTTAAAAACACGTATTGAATCAAAACTCTCTTCTATTAAAAACAGAAGCGGCGATTCCCTGGATTCGGTATTTATCATCCCCAGCAATTCTCACTTTGATACGACACAGGGGAATATTGTGGATAAGGGAATGGTACCTTTGGATTTACCTTGTCCGGAACATATAGATGATAACAGGGATTTTCATTTCAGAGGGAACATGGATGTAGCGGAAATTGAAAATTTGCTTGAAAATGAAGCGAGCAGAGTTCCGCTGGTATATATAACTATTACAAACAACACCAGCGGCGGACAGCCGGTTTCGATTGCTAATATTAAACGGGTTAGAGAAATCACCGACCGCTTTAATATTCCCCTTTTCTTCGATGCCTGCAGATTTGCCGAGAATGCCTGGTTTATTAAAAAGTATGAGAAGGGTTACTCGGACAAGAGTGTTTCTGAAATAGTTCATGAGATGTTCCGGTATGTTGACGGCTTCCATATCAGTTTAAAGAAGGATGGTCTTGTTAATATGGGGGGGGCGCTCGTACTGAAAAAGGGCAGCAGGGTTACGGAAAAATATCCTGGTTTTAAGGGTAGTTTAACCGATTATCAGATAATGGCGGAAGGGCATCCTACATACGGAGGACTTGCCGGAAGAGATCTTAAAGGGGTTGTCGAGGGGCTTAGTGTTGTAGTAAGACAGGATTATCTCGATGCTAGAATAGGACAGATCAAAAAGTTCGCCGCCGGTCTTAAACGGTATGATATTCCCATTATTGAACCTGCCGGCGGGCACGCGGTATATATTAATATCGACAAATTTTTTGATGGCGTTGAGACCGATGATTTTATGGGTGTTTCTATAACGGCCCTTCTTTTAATCGCGGGGCACAGGGCCTGTGAACTTGGCACGTACGCGTTTGGACATTACGCGGGCGGAAAAGAAATTCCGCCGGATCCGAGAGTGAACTACTTGAGAGCCGCAGTTCCGCGCCTCGCCTACGAGGACGCCGACCTTCTGTCCTTCGTGGAAGCGGTTAAAATTCTTTTTGATCACAGAGACAGGATTCCGGGTGTTAATGTTGAATATGGACGCGAATTGTCTATGCGTCATTTTAAAAGCAGATTTTCATTTAAACAGTAACGGCCCGAGATTCGGTATATTTCCCCTTCCGGTGAAACCCCCTCAATTTGTGGAATATTTCATGCTAAGATTTACTTTGCTTAAAGCTCGTTTCTCCAGGGGAATGGAATAATTATATTATGATGAACAAAAATTACGGTACTCTAAACTTTGCCGGAAGTGATAAAAAAGAAGATCAGCTTTCGGCTGTGATGGAAATAGCCAATCTTATCAATTCCCGGCTTGATCTGGAACATGTTCTGTCCAGGATAGCGAAGGAAATGGCAAGGGTTATTGATTATGATATTGGTTGTGTGGCAGTTTATGAAAAGGATGATAATTGTCTTTATCTCCGCCACATATTCAGAAAAAATGGCGATCACTCCTACGAGGGTACTTATGTTCCTATTGATGAGAGTAATGTAATTGGATGGGTGGCGATTAACAAAAAGCCCGCGTACCGAAATGATATTTTAAATGATAATCGCTTTAAAGAAGTTATGAAAAAAGATAACCTCAGGTCTGATGTGGTTGTACCCCTAATGTCCAAGGATTCATTTATCGGCACTCTTAATATAGGCAGCTATGAACCTGATCATTTCTCGGAGTTTGACCTGGAACTTGTCACTAATCTCAGCAAATTAACTTCAATAGCCGTCAAGAATTCGACTCTATTTGAAGAAGTGCGTGTTCTTGGAATAAAATATAAGAATTTAATGCATAATGCGAAAGACGTTATAACTCTTATGGATTTTTCGGGTAAGATAGTAGAGTGCAGCGATTCAATGGAAAGGATTTCCGGATACACGAGGGATGAAATATTGGGTAACAAATTCTTTAAACTCACATCGCCTGAAAGACGGGAAGAGTCGGAAAAGAGATTTAGCATGGTTATTAAGGGTGAATTAGATCACCTGTCAGAGGTACCTTATGTAAAGAAAAACGGCGATTTAGTTTATATGGATATTGATATGAGTGTTATAAGAATAAAGGACAAACCTTATGTTTTATCCATCAACCATGATATTACGGAGAAAAAGATTCTTGAAGAAAAGATTAGGTTCCAAAACAAGGAGCTTAAGGGAAAGAACAAGAAATTGATGGATCTGGATAGATTAAAGAGTGAGTTTCTGGGAAGGGTGAGCCATGAGCTGCGTACGCCACTCTCAGTGATAATGGCTTATGTGGATAGTCTGCAGGATGAAGATAGCGCAAATCCAATAGATAAAGATACAAGAGATGAATTCTTGAGTGTCATTTCCAATCAATCTGGTAAATTGCTGGGGATTATTAATGATTTGCTTGATCTATCCAGGGTGGAGATATCAAATTCAATGCTGGATATGAGCCAGGGAAGCATTAATGAAATAGTGAGGCTTTCCGTTAAATCGGTTGAACGAGAAGCTCGGGATAAAGATATAAATATTTCATATGATCTTGACGAATCTCTTCCTATTATTAATTTTGACACTTTGCGTATACAACAAGTGTGTATTAACCTGCTTAGCAACGCGGTGAAATTTACTGGAAAAGGCGATAAAATTTTCGTTCAAACCGGTCATAAGGAAAAAGAAATAATAATTTCAATAAGCGATGCTGCTCCCTATATCAAGAGTGAAAATATTGACGAAATATTTAAGGACTTTACTCAAATCGACGGTGGGTCAAGTCGATTATGGGATGGCATGGGAGTTGGACTACGCCTCGTTAAACATTATGTTAATCTTCACGGAGGCAGGGTCTGGGTAAACAGAAGGGAAAGCCAGGGAAATACTTTTAGTTTTTCTATACCTACCAATATACATATGCAAACCTCTTTATGATTCTTTCGCAAAAAGCGAGACGTTTACAGTGATTCCCGAAGCTTTCCTGTTGTACTCAAAACTTCCTTTTTAGGGCTTCTTTTCTTTTTTTTATCACCGTAACTGATTAAAATCCGGCATGTTATATCAATTCATTAGTTTAGCAAACATGTCTGCCCGCGACTTCGGGGGTGATGTCTGGTATAGCATTTGCAAATTTGGTTTGCAACAAAACCCCTCCATTTCATCGGTGGGATTTAAATAAACTTTAGAAATAATTTTAGAGCCTGGACAAAGAATGGAAATACTACAAAAGAGACTGACAATAGATGACCTAATTCTTTTTGTCAAATCGAAGACAAAACTGGACCTGTCTAAATATCGTCCAGCTGCTTTAAAGAGAAGGATTGCTCACAGGCAATTTACATTAAGGTGTCATGATATGCACGATTACATTCATTATCTTTATGAAAACCCATCTGAATTGAGATATTTAACCGATATCGTAACAATTCATGTGACGGGTTTTTTCCGCGATTTGGATGTCTTCGACTATTTGTCCGAGAGCATACTGCCCGCATTTGTTGAAAGAAAAAACAGGCGCGCAGGGAATCATCTCAGGGTTTGGAGCGCCGGGTGCTCCACGGGCGAAGAGGCATACAGTATTGCCATATTGTTGGATAAGTTTCTAAAAAATGACGCGATCATGGCGGAAGTTGTTGGAACTGATATTTCTGAAGATGCCTTTAACGCGGCGAAAATCGGGGAATATTCACGTGAAAAGCTCAAGGGTGTTTCCAAAAATATTGTGGAGAATTATTTTCGCGAGACTGAGAATGGCTATGGGATTACCCCGCGGATCAGGGAAAAAGTATCTTTTTTTGTTCATGATCTTTTCTCCAAACCGCCCTTTTCGGAAATTGATATGGTGGTATGTAGAAATGTGCTGATTCATTTTAAGCAGATTTGTCGCGAAGAGGTAATCGCAAATTTCCATTCCGCTCTTAGTGATTCGGGATTGTTGCTACTCGGTAAAAGTGAAGCTGTGAGTGGAGCTTGTCTGGGTATGTTCAAGCTCCTCGATCCATCAATTAAGCTTTATCAAAAGATTGTTTGACTTATAAAGGAGATTTGAAATGAATATTTTCAGAGCAGGGAAATCAATAAAGTGGAATGTCCTTATAGTAACTGCTATCTTTTTGGCTATTGCCTGTGGAGTTGCTTCGTTTTCCCTTGTAAGAATATCCAAAACAGCCATTCGAGAAGCCGTTTCCGAGAGAGATTTGAGTTGGACTGATTGCGTTAGAAATTTGACTCTAAAGACAAAGGATATTGTGAAGAGCGAAGCTTTGATCTCTCTGTTTAAAAGAGTCAAAGGTGATTATCCCGAGCTTAACAGGATTGAATTGCTTGATTCGGACAATCACATCATGTTGACTACGATGTTACCTCAGGATCAAAATCAAACGAATTTTCAAGAGACGAAAGAGATTACTGATAAAGAACAAGAGAACGGTGATCTTAATTTAACTTCTTTAATAATCCCACTAGGTGACGAAATGGGAAGGCATTTGAAGCTTGTTTTTGATTCCAGCCAAGTGGATATGAAAGCTACTGGAATTAAATTATGGATATTCTTGATCAATAGTGTTTTGATGATCACTATTTTTTCTCTCTTTTATGCCTTGGTTAATAGTGTGATTCGTAAGCCGTTACAGGGTCTTTTGTTCGCCTGCAAATCAGTCGCGAGTGATGCCAGAAATCTCGCAAATGGAATTGAAATAGATTCAAAGGATGAACTCGGTGAACTGGGAATATCTTTAAATCACGTGTTCAGGAATATTATGGAAATTATAAATATTATTCGAAGCACATCCGACAAGGTGAATTTTTCCGCTCAAAGCCTGTCCGCTTCCACCGAAGAGGTAAATTCCATAACAGAGGAAACATCTCTGACAATACAGAACATTGCTAAATCAACCGATCTTCAGGCACAGAAGGTTGAGGAAATGAACAGAGAAATTAAGAATATGGAGAGAACGGTAAAGCAAGTGGCTAACAGCGCCGAACTTGCCGCTTCGGCCGCCACCAATGCCTCCAAAACAGCAACCAAGGGGGGGGATTCCGCCAAAGAGGCTGTAGAAAGAATAAACAAAATTTACCAATCATCCAGGAAGTCATCTGAAATAATCAGGCATCTAGGGGAAAGATCAAATCAGATAGGTGAAATTGTTGATGTGATTACTGATGTAGCTGACCAAACAAATCTTTTAGCTCTTAATGCGGCTATTGAGGCGGCTAGGGCCGGAGAGGCCGGAAGTGGATTCGCGGTTGTAGCTGACGAAGTAAGAAAACTTGCAGAAGGAAGCGCAAAGGCTGCCGAGGAAATTGCTACGCTGATTCGAAAAACCCAGGATGACACGCAAACTGCTATTGAAAGTATTGAAGTTGGTTCCAAAGAGGTGGGCGAAGGGATGGAAGTGATTACAAAGACCGGAGAATCCCTTGATGAGATTGTACAGGTGCTTGAAAGCTCTAATGAGATGTCCAGAAGGATATTCGCCGCCACACAGGAATTAAGTAGAGGTATGGCGAATGTCATATCTTCAATAGATGGAATCTCGGGAAGCGCCAGCGAGAATGCTTCAGCGACTCAAGAAAGCGCTGCTTCGATGGAACAGATGACTTCAAGCATGGATGATGTAGCCTCGGCTGCTCAGAAACTCAGTGATCTTTCCATACAGCTCAGAGGGAATGTTGACAGGTTTAGTGCGAAAGAAACCGGGGCTGAGATCAGCGCTAAAGTGGTTTGAACCAATCGGAAAATATACAAGGGAGATGAACTCAATGGGACTAAAACCTGAAGATAACGTACCGGAGATACAAATGGTAACCTTTTGCGTCGAAAAGGAAAACTATGCCGTTTCTGTCTCAGAGGTAAAAGAAATCATTCTTCCGATAGGGACTTTTCCAGTTCCGGGTATGCAGGATCCGGTAAAAGGCGTCATTAATTTAAGAGGAGAAATAGTACCGGTACTTGATATCCATTCGGTTCTCGGAGTGCCGAAGATAGTTAAAGAGGAATCCTCTAAAAAAAAGAGATTTATCATCTTGGATAGTGAAGATGGCGGGTTTGGTTTCGAAGTTGACAGGGTTATGGAAGTTGTAAAATTTCGCGAGGACAGAATCCAACCTTCACCGGAGATAGGAAAGGTAAATACAAATAACGACGTACTACTTGGTTTTATTCAGTCAAAGGGCGAAATAATTATTGTTATTGATCCTGTTAAATTGCTGGAACACTGTATGAATATTGGCGAATTGGGAAAATCACACTCATTCTAAATTGTAGTTGTCCGAATATTTGGAAAAGTAAAATTTGGTAAAAAGAAATAAACAGGTTCCCAGGGGGACAATGAATGGAAGGCATCAGAAAAGAGGAACCATTGCAAAAGGTTATGATGGCGGAATACAGAACAGGTAAAGCGCCAATGAAAATGATGACAATGGCGTTAGGGTCTTGCGTTGGGATTGTCCTTTACGATAAAGAAACGAAAATTGGTGCTCTTGCTCATGTGATGCATCCCAGTTGGAGAAACGTAAGGAACAATTCAAATAGGGGTAAGTTTGTGGATACGGCTATAGAGCTTATGATTTCAACATTATCAGATTCCGGAGCAGATGCTGAAAGGTTGACAGCTAAGATTTTTGGTGGGGCCAGGATGTTTGATCATATTGTTGGCAACAGGGGAATTGTTCAAATAGGATCCGCGAATATAACAGCAGCCAGGAATGAATTAGCGAGGTTGGACATACCGATCATTGTTGAAAGAGTGGGTGGGAACAAGGGCAGAACGATCATATTTGATCTTTCTAATGGAAGTGTCAATGTCAGAGATGCCGATGGAAAAGAGGAAATTTTATAATGGAAAAAAGAGAGTCAAAAAAAGTCAGAGTGCTAATAGGGGAAGATTCTCGATTTGTAAGCAGGCTTATTAATGATGTTTTAGAGAAGGATTCCTCAATTCAAGTAGTGGGTGTTGCTGGAGACGGTCAGGAAATTCTTAAGAAGGTTGTGGATTTAAAACCGGATTGTGTAACCCTGGATTTGGAAATGCCCCGTATGAATGGGTTAGAAACACTGCGCTATATTATGAGTGAATGGCCCACTCCTGTTGTTATTCTTAGCGCGTGTGACGAGAAGGCGGCAATGAAAGCCCTGACATGCCTGGAGTATGGAGCGGTCGATTTTATTGCCAAAACCGGCAAGGGTAACCTGTTCCCTGCGGAAGAGTTGTTATGGAAGGTTAAAATGGCTTCTACAGTTCATGTTCAGAAGGTGAGGTTTGCTCCTCCGCATTACAGTTTGAATGTCAAAAGGCCGCAAATGAAGCCTGAAGCGCTTGAATCTGTTGCTATTATTGGTGCCAGCACAGGCGGTCCGCAGGCGTTAATGGATGTTATTCCTAAACTACCGGCTGATATGCCGGTTGGTATAGTAGTAGTACAGCATATGCCACCCGATTTTACTCAGTATCTCGCGGAGAGACTCGACAAGAGATCAAAGCTTGATGTAAAGGAAGCGGGAAATGGAGATATTGTGTTGCCCGGCAGAGTGCTGGTGGCTCCCGGCGGCAATCATATTTTTTTTGAAGAAAAGGGGGGAAGGCTTTTTGTAACGCTTTTGCCGCGGAATGATGCACAAAAAACTGCCTGTCCATCTCTGGATTTTGCTATGGCTTCTCTGGCGCCGATATTAAGGAATAAAATGCTTGGGGTGATTCTTACGGGAATGGGAAGGGACGGATTGTCAGGAAGTTCTGTTTTACGCAAGTTTGGCGGAAGAGTTATTGCACAGGATCCGGCCACCTGTATTGTATCCGGAATGCCAGGGGTTGTTATAAAAGAAGGACTAGCGAATATTGTTGCGCCTTTGGAAGAGATATCAGAAGCGATAATTCAAGAGGTAAAAAGGATTGGAGCGGAGACGGAAGTTTATGGAAATTAGTGAATATAAAGACCTATATGCTAGTGAGGCCGCGGATATTCTGCAGGCTCTTGAAAGTGGAACAATGGAACTTGAAGCCGGCTCCGGTGCCCCAGCTATCGATGAGCTATTCCGGCATGCCCATAATCTAAAGGGGATGTCGGGCGCGATGGGTTATGATTCAATTGTTGAAGCGAGTCATTCCATCGAAAATGTTTTGGATAGATGCAGGACTGGGAAACTGACCATTCTCGGGAAGGAGGCGGATGCTCTTCTCAAGGTGGTTGATTTTCTGCGCGAAATGATCAGCGGGGTAATTGAAGACGGAGAAAGTGAAAAAACAAGAAGGTTGCTGGGAGAAATTATTTCAATTATAAAAATAAATTTTGAAGGCCCGATTGTAAAAGAAGTAACAGGAGAAGATGTAAAAAGACTCGACAACTCACAACCGAAAGGTATTGAACCGAGAGTTGTTGATGAAGTAGGTAGAATTGATGAAAAGGCCGAAGGGTTAAAGGAAAAAGATGAAAAACAACGGGCTGAAAAAGCAAAAGTCGAAAATAATTATTACACAAAGATTTCTTCAACTCGCGTAGAGATTGAGAGACTCGATAATTTAATGGATCTTGTCGGCGAATTGATTATTAGCCGTATTCGGTTGGGCAATCTCGCGGAAAAGCTTGTATCAAAACCGGTAACCGAAGAATTGATTGTATCTGGAAGGCTGATTTCTGGAATTCAGAAGGAAATAGTGGAGGCTCGTCTTGTCCCTGCTGGAAATATATTTCAGAGGTTCAAAAGGTTGGTAAGGGATGTTTCAAAAGAACTAAACAAAGAGGCGCAGTTGAAGATTATAGGCGCCGATATTGGACTCGACAGGACAATACTTGAGGCGATGATTGATCCCCTTGTGCATCTTATTAGAAACGCGCTTGATCATGGAATAGAATCCCCTGCCGAAAGGAAAGCTGCGGGTAAGGATGAGTTCGGGACAATCAGTCTGTGCTGCAGAAGAGAAAGGAATTTTGTAATAATTGAGGTTAATGATGATGGAAAAGGCGTTGATTTTGCCGAGATAGCAAAGAGAAATGCGAATACGGAAACAAAAGAAGGAACAGTGCCTGAATTATCCAACGAGGAGTTAAGCTATCTATTAACTTCACCGGGGTTTAGCACCAAAAAGACAGCCGGCAAATACTCCGGGCGGGGGGTTGGGATGAATGTCGCGAAAAAGGTGGTTGAGTCACTTGGGGGAGCCTTATCTATAGAGAGTAGGGTAGGAAAAGGCACTTCGGTTCGCATGCGACTCCCGATAACCCTTTCGATAATAAAGGCGTTGCTATTTCAAGTCGCGGGTGAAGTCCATGCTTTACCAATAGAATATATTAAAGAAACTACACGGATTGAAAAGAATTCATTTAAAACGATAGGCGGTGCGAAGGTTTTTCTTACCCGGCAGGGAACTGTTCCTGTGGTTGAGTCATGGGAATTGCTTGATCCGGATAACGAGAGTTTGGATAGTAGATATGTAAAAATTATTGTCCTGGAAACAGAAAGAGGTATGGGGGGGGTAATTGTAAACAAGATAATTGGTCAACAGGACGTTGTTATAAAAGGACTTCCAGGGATAATTAAAGGAATGGAAGGAATATCCGGCGCTACAGTGCTGGGGAGCGGAAAAGTAGCATTTATATGGGACCCCCGCTATTTACTAAGAGAAAGGCAAGATTATGAATTTGATCAACAGACCGTCATATCTGAAAATTGACGCTTTAAAGGAATTGGGGAATATTGGTTCAGCTCACGCTGTTACCGGTCTCTCGAAGCTTATGAAGAAGAGAATAGATGTTTCAATTACCAATGTTGACATAATTCCTCTTCAGATAATCTATACACTATTTAACGGGCCGGAGTCTATGGTGTCCGTAGTTTATCTGGAAGGGTATAGCGAGAACTTCAGGGGAATGATGTTTTTGATTTTTCCCTTTCCTGAAGCCGATAGAATGGTCGGGATGGTTTCCGAAGATTCTCCGAAAGATGTGAAAACGGAGGAATTTAATTTGTCGGTGCTAAAAGAGATCGGAAATATCATGTGCGGTTGTTATCTAAACACACTCTCGGTTTTTCTTAAGAACAAGATTATGCATTCAGTTCCACAGGTATCAAAAGATATGCTTGGTGCTGTTATGGATTCGATCCTTGCGGACCTAAGTGTTGATTCAGACTACGCGATCGTTCTTGAAACAGCTTTTCATTTTACGGATGATCGGTGTAAGGGTTTTTTGTTTTTTATTCCAACTAGCGAATCGCTTGAAATGATTTTTGATGCTATAGGAGTAGAGTAACCAGAAAGGAACATCAGTTATGAAGGCAAGAGTTTTAGTAGTAGACGACGCGATATTTATGAGAAAGATGATCTCGGATATACTTAAAGCTAGTGGTATGGAGGTTGTGGGAGAGGCTGAAAATGGTTCTGATGCTGTTGAAAAGTACAATGAACTCAAACCGGATATGGTAACCATGGATATTATTATGCCTGAAATGAACGGGATCGAAGCTGTTAAAAAGATAACTTCCCGTGACCCCAAGGCAAAAATAGTCATGTGTAGCGCTCTCGGCCAGCAGGCTCTTGTTCAGGATGCTCTAGCTGCAGGAGCGGAGGATTTTCTTATCAAGCCTTTTAATCCGTCGAGAGTCGTTGAAGTTATCGCAAAGGTTCTTAATCAAACTGTTTCAATGTAAGCTTAGTGATGAAAGGATTGCGGATGTCTCGGCTTAGTGATAATGAGCGGGAAGTACTCGAAAGTTTTGCTTCCAGAGTGGATAAAAACGACCCTGGGGCTTTGAATAATCTTGGAGTTCTCTATTTCAGAAAGGGAATGTTCGAGGAAGCTGTGAAAGAGTTCAAAGAGGCATTTAAAACTGATTCAAAGTTTAATCTTGCAATAGAAAATTTACAGTATCTTTTCTCGGAAACAGGGATGGAGGATCCGGATGTAAAGCGCTGGAAAGAGGAAATAGAAAAGGATCCCGGGAATGACCAAGCCATTTTGAGGCTAGGGGTTAGTTATCAGAATATGGGCAAGCTAAGTGAAGCGGTTCGTGTGCTGGAAGATTTCGTCAAACGTAATCCGGATTACCACATGGCTCAAATTCATCTTGGGGGTGCTCTGAAATCTCAGGGGCAATATCAGAAGGCACTTGAGTGTTATCTTGCCGTCGCTGATAATGTGCAAAAATCCACCGTATTTCACACCGATCTGGGAGAAATCTACTATAATCTCGGTCGAACTGATGAAGCAATAATGGAGCTTAGAGCTGCGATTAAGCTGGATCCCGAATACTGGAAATCACATTTTCTTCTCTCTTTCGCAAATGGTGATATAGGCAACTTTCAGAAAGCGCTTGAAGAAAGCAGAATTGCTTCAAAATTAAATCCGTCGTTTCAGAATAGTGAGGCGAATCTGTCTCTTAATAATAACAGAGGAGGATCTAATGTTTCTCCAAAAACAAGGAGCGAGATTCCTTCTCTTGAAAGTACTTCTTTCACTCTTGGCACCGCGTATATGGAGAGAGGGTATTATTCTGAGGCCCTAAAGGAATTTCAGAAGTCATTTCAGGATATGGCGGAGAAAGACAGAGTACATGTTCAAATCGGCAAAGTGCATATGGTAAAAAAAGAATATACTCAGGCACTGGCAGATTTTCTTAAAGCCCTTGAGATTAACAAGGAGAACGCGGAAGCATACCGTTTTTGCGGATCGATATACCATATCAAAGGAGAATTAGATAAAACCGCCGCGTGTTATCTTCAGTCATTCAGGTTGAACTCCGCTGATGTGAGTACGATAAACAATCTGGGGGTTATTTTATACCAGATTGGCTTTCTTGAAGACGCGGAGAGGATGTTCAAGAAGGGGTTGAATTTAAAGATATATAACCTTGAGCTTAACTATAATTTCCTGACATGTAATTTGTTAAAAGAAGAATATATGATGGTGGAAAATCTCATTCAGAGGCTCGAGGCGTTTGTGGGTAAAAGCGCTGTTCTGTATGAAAAAAGGGCGTTACTTCATTTTCGGATGGATCGCGTAACGGCCGCTTTGTTTGATATTGAGAGTTCTCTGAGTGTGAATCCTCAGCATAGTGACGCGATTTACCTTAAAGGGTTGATTCAACTTCGGGAGGAAGATTTTACGGGAGCTATAAAGTCAATCCTCAAAGCTGCCAGTATAAACAAGGAGTATACGGGGCTTTCCCTTATTCTTTCGGATGGGGGGCTTGATGGGGATGAGACTGTGAAGATTGATTCCAGTCTTATAAAGGATATTGATGAGAATTTAATTGAGCTTTTAAGCGCGGGTATCGCAAGAAGGTTTGATAAAATCAGGGATGTTCTTGAATCAATAGTTTCTAAAGGGGTCGACGATGTGAAAGAAGAAAAAGAGCCGAGTGGTGAGCGGCAAGATCAAAATTCAGAGAAGAATGAAGATGATCAGAACAAAAGAGAAAAATCAGAAGCTTCACATAATGTACAGGAAGAGGAAGAAAATTTCCTTAGTGGTTTTAAACTGGAGTAATAGCATTTGAGGTGTTTTATTTATGGCTATTCAGTCATCAATTAATGAACTTGGATTGTTTGATTTATTTCAGGTCCTTTATCACAATCAGAAGACGGGACGTTTAATAATAACCGATTCGCTTAAGGAAAGAGGAGCGGATGTTTTCTTTATGGAGGGATTTGTCTGTTTTGCTTCAGTTTATGATAAAGCGCCAAAATCAATTGGGGTTGTTCTTGAAGAGTGGGGAGTCCTTGATGAAGTGAGCGCGGTTAGCATAGAAGAGAAGTGGGGAAGGTACGAATCACCTTTGGATTGTCTCGCTGGCGAAGGGATCTCTTCAAGAAATTATCTGGAGAGCTTTTTATCCTCGCGCGTGAAGGAATTTGTATATGATATATTAAAA
>JAGHBT010000207.1 GCA_021160845.1 bacterium
ATAATAATCATTTTCTTTTACGGGAAAATCGACTCACAGACGGAAAAATACCGCAATATGGATCTAAGCTATTATCGCGCGCCACCGCCGCTCCTAGAATCGACGAGTCTATTCCGCGGCCCTTTTCACGAAGAATACTCGGACCTTATCTGGTCGGGCTAACAAAATTACCGCAGGAACCCGCCTTCTACTTCATGAACTCTCTCGCATCGTTGAGTTTGCTCATTATTTTGTACCTTTTTTTCTGCAATTCCGGAATCCATCCCGTTATTGCGTCCCTTACAACCATATTTTTTGCTCTCAATAACCGCCTTCCCGCACACCAAACAAAGGTTGCATTTATTCGTGAAGCGATGTATGTTAATCACTGAAAATCATGCTTTGCCAGTTTTATTTACAATTTCTATAATTTTAATCCTTCAGGAGGAATCAAATATGGAAATGCTTCTTTCCGGTAATGAAGCTCTCGCCCGCGGTTTTTACGAATATGGCGGGGAGTTTGCTTCGGCTTATCCCGGAACTCCCAGCACCGAGATATTGCAAGTAATGGCAAACTTCTTTAAAGAAGATATCTACTCGGAGTGGGCGCCGAATGAGAAAGTGGCTCTTGAAACCGTTGTAGGCGCAAGCTATGGAGGCGCAAGATCAATTGCTGTAATGAAACATGTCGGCCTTAATGTTGCCGCCGACCCACTTTTGACTTTATCCTATACAGGTGTAGGAGCGGGGTTAATTATAATCAGCGCCGATGACCCCAGCATGCATTCCTCACAGAATGAACAGGATAACCGCTACTACGGCAAATTAGCATCTATTCCCATACTGGAGCCCTCCGATAGTCAGGAAGCAAAAGATTTCGTTAGAGACGCTTTTGAAATAAGCGAAAAATTCGACACACCCGTTATAATCAGATTAACTACTAGAATATCTCATTCCAAAGGATTGGTCCGGATCGGAAAAAGGGAAACGGTAGTTCACCCGGGGTTCGAACGCAATGTTGAGAAGTATGTTATGGTTCCGGCATACGCGATTAAACGCCACGCCATAGTTATCGAAAGACTGGAAAAATTAAAAGAATACGCTGAAGAAACCAACATTAACAAAATTATATGGAACGACAAGAAGGTGGGAGTTATCACGGGCAGCATAGCTTACCAGCATACAAGAGACGCCTTGCCGCAAGCCAGTGTTCTCAAGTTGGGAATGGGATACCCGCTGCCTATGAACAAGATAAAAAAATTCGCGTCCGAAGTGGATCATCTTTTTGTAGTTGAAGAGCTTGAACCCTTCTATGAAGAACAAATAAAGGGTGCGGGCATTGAAATTGAGGGTAAAAAATATTTTCCCAGTTTACTTGAATTGAATGTTGACATTGTCAGGAAGGGATTTGTCGATGCCGGTGTAATGGAAACAGGCATCCCTGATTCCGCTAAAACGGAAGAAGCTATACTCCCCAGGCCACCTGTCCTGTGCCCCGGCTGTCCTCATAGAGGAATAATGGTAACCCTGCGTAAACTTAAAGTCTTCACAACCGGTGATATCGGGTGCTACACACTTGGGGCTCTGCCTCCACTTAGCCAGATAGACACATGCCTATGCATGGGAGCATCTATCGGGCATGCCATAGGCATCGAAAAAGCCGGGAAAACCAAAAAGAAGATTGTTGCTATTATCGGAGACAGTACATTTCTTCATAGTGGAATAACATCTCTCGCCAGCGCGGTGTACAACAAATCCTCAATTACCGTAATTATTGCTGATAACAGAATAACTGCCATGACAGGCGGTCAGGATAATCCCGCTACATCCAAAACCCTGATGGGCGAAGACACTAACGCGATCGATCTGCCGGATCTTTGCAAAGCCCTGGGGGTTGAACATGTAAAAACCGTGGATCCCTACAACCTCGATGAAACTTATGATACTCTACGCGAAGAAATCGACCGGGACGCGGTTTCTGTCGTTATCACCAACAGGCCATGTGTTTTGTTTCCGAAAAAAATCAAAGACAAGCCCTTAAAAATTGACACTGACAAATGCATAGCATGCGGAATCTGTTTTAGTGTGGGATGCCCCGCTATATTCGGCTCCGGCGCGACAAATGACAAAGGGAAATCTATTCCAACGATCGACCCCGCGATGTGTACGGGATGCGGGATTTGCGCGAAGGTATGCCCCACGGGAGCAATAATTGAGGATGAATCATAACCAGAGAAAGGTAACACAATGAAAAACGGAACCACAAACATCCTTATAGTCGGAGTTGGAGGACAGGGAGTTCTCCTCGCAAGCGAGATTCTAACTGAAGTTTCCAAATCCAACGGATTTGACGCTAAAAAAAGCGAAGTTCATGGCATGTCACAACGCGGCGGGGTTGTTAGCAGCCATGTTCGTTTCGGAAAGAAGGTCTTTTCCCCACTTATTCCAAAGGGCGAGGCCGATGTCGTTCTCGCGTTTGAACTTGCAGAAGGGCTTCGCTGGGCTCATCAATGTAAAACTAACGGTGTAACAATAGTTAACAATCAGAAGATTATACCCACAATTGTGAGTACCGGCGAATTCTCATACCCAGATTCTCCCGCCGACAAGATCAAAAAGAAAAATCCCGGCGCCAGAATTATAGACGCTTTTGAATTGGCAAAAGAACTCGGCAATTCAAGGCTAGTTAACACTATTATGCTCGGGGTTCTCTCTCAATATCTTGATCTGGAAGAGGAAAGTTGGATCACAGTTATTCAACGAATGGCCCCAAAGGGGACAGAAGAACTTAACAAAAAGGCCTTTTTCGAAGGGAAAAAACTTAAAAATTAATGCGGCAATCCTGTTGGTTGCTTAATCAAGATATTTTTTTACGGAGTTTACGCTGGTTTTTATCAACTAATTTAACCATTTTTGTTTCAGATGATTTACTTTTCTCTATTTTTCGTTTACCAGCTTTTTAATTGCTTCTTCGAGCGCTTCTCCCCTTAAATTCTTTTTTCTTATCGAGCCGTCTCTTCCAAGAAGAAAGGTTGAAGGAATAGATTGCACCGCATAAATCTCGCCGAGAGAATTCTTCCAGCCCCCTCCAAATATCTGCTGCCAACGGATACCATTTTCTCCAATATAAGCCCTTAGGCTTTCAATATCCTTATCAAGAGAAATACCTATAATTTCAAATCCCTCTTTGTGATATTTCTCATAAATCCTAATCACATTTGGCATTTCATGCACGCAAGGCTTACACCAGGTTGCCCAGAAATCGAGAAGAACCACTTTCCCTTTGAAATCTTTCAGTGATACCCTCTCGCCCGAGATATCCTTTGTTGTATCGGGGAAGGCAAGCGCGGGCAAACCAAGCGCAAGTTTTTTAAGCGCTTCGATTCTCCCCAGTGCGTCTTGAACCGCAGCGAGAAGTTTCGCGTCGGATTCGTCAGCCTGCTCTTCTATTTTATGTAAAAGGTGTTCGGCTTTATTAAAATCTTCATTCTTTAGATAGGCCGTAGCTAAAAGCCAACTGACCCCCTTTTTGTCCTTATCTGACATAGCTGCATCTTCTTCGAACAGCATCTCAAGCTGTGCTATTGCCTTTTCGTTCTCTCCAACACTTGAATAGATCTGTCCCATCCCTATTCTGGCTTGCACCGCTTCAGGACTATCAGGATATTTCTCTATAAAACCCAACAGTTTCCCTTCTGAAAAAATCACTACTTGCGCGGGTTGCATAGTGCGTCCCTTGCTTCTTATTTCCATCACAATTTGCTGAAACTCCTTTTTGGCATTGGAATCCGCACTTACCTCTTCTTGCTCATAAGCAATCCTCGCTCTCGTTTGGACGGAATATAACGATATAACTATCACCGTAAATATCAGGATAAATTTCAAATGGGAAGTCGTTCTTTCATTCATTTTGTCTCCTCTGTAAAACCTCAACACACCAAAAATTAAATACCCTTCTATAAAAAGAGATAGCTTACCCTTTAGCAGGGTAAACCACGCTTTCAACCGAAAATCAATTCATTGAATTTACGTTAGTCTAAATATATCAAAGCGCCGACAGTATAATACAACACGGTCACCGTCGGTCGGCCGGAATCACCTTTACTTTCCCAATAATCTCAACTTTAATCTCTTTGTAGTTGGTATAATTCGTATAGAAAGTCAGAAACTCGTGATATTTTCCCGTTTTGCTCTCCGGCCTGATAGTAAGTGTGCAGCGAAAGCTCTTTCCGGGCTTAAGTTCTTTAACTTTGGTTACTATGCTTTCTCTGCTCGGAACTACCTTGAGAATCTTTAGGGAGTCTCCCCTCGTTGACACAATCTTGATTACCTTGCTGAAACTCCTCGTTGTTCCCTCGGGAATCAACATTTCCGGTAGGATCAAGTTGTCCGGATAGACCATCACTTCGGCGGTTACTGTCACTCTTACATGAATTTTCCTTATCTTTGCTTTTTCAAAATCTGTTTTAAGTACTAAGGCCCCTGAGTGGTTTCCGGTTTTAATCTGTTCCTTGTCATCAAAAGTTACAGCATATTTCCTGCCCTTCTCTATCTCTTCAAGTTTTGTTCCTAGCTTTTCCTTCAGGGCATCATCTGTGTTTTCATCCCAATATATACTTTTTATATGAACTGGCATATCGAGCTGATTTGTGATAACTATTTTTTTCTTAAGATCCTCACCCACAAATCCCATAAGCGCAGCTTTACTGGAAGTTTGAAATACTTTTTTTACAACGCCTTTTACTCTCAGTACTACATGCTGATTTTCAGGATCGTTGGTGTCCACCGTAAAACTCTTGTTAAATAAACCGTTAATATGGTTTGCTTTTATTACTGTCTTAATTTTTCCTTCCTCCCCGGGAAGGATGACCTTATCGTAACCGGCCGTGGAGCATCCTCAACCGGCTTTTACTCTATTAATGTACAGCTCGCCGTTTCCATGATTCTCCACTATAAAATCGTAAGTTATCTCCCCCTCTCCATAGACCTCGCCTACATTGGCCACCTTTTCCTTAACAAAGAAGACCGCTTGCTCCGCGCTCTTTCCCGCGCAGAAAGCATCCGTAAAAAAGGCTAGAACCATAAAAACAGCCGCAGAAAAAACGGACATTTTAAGAAAACTCTTCATCTTATCCTCCAGTAGTAAAAAAAGCTCCTCTACCTTTTCAAACATCAAGAGCGAGATGTTACGCCAAAGGCTACTTTCTCTCTATTCGGCAGCCGTAACGATAACCCTTAGTTACAACTTGGCTAACCGATTGTTTATTATAACCAATAGAT
>JAGHBT010000046.1 GCA_021160845.1 bacterium
GAACATGTATTATTATAAACACAGATCCCGCCGAGAAAAAACCTATTATTCCATCGGAGAATCCATCTCCACCCAGCGCAACATACGCGGAAGCAACTGTTGTTAATATATCATACAGCAGAGTTGTTATAAAACCCGCAACAGCAATAATTATAACAGCCGTTCCGCCTCCTCTAAAAACTCTTGCCCTTAAGAGTCCGCCAACTACTCCTACAACAAGAAACCCTGTTATCTGAGCGGCGAGAAGCGGCGGCAGTGAAATTCCGAAGGGGTTAAAGAATGAATAAAGGGTTATTGAAAGAATACCGGTAACAGCACCATAACGTGGACCGGCAAATACACCACTTAAAAATACAGTTAAAGTCATCAGTTCAACATTCGGTACAGCAGCAAGTATATACCCCAGAACAACAGCTAATGAGGTAAAAAGAGCGGTAAGAATAATCCTGCGTCTTTTCCAATTGGGTCTCATATTTAAATTCAGAAGATTAAATGTTTAGCCGAAACACAGCAAACTTACAGAAGCAACTCTAAGCAAGCAGGAGCGCGTGGTCAAGACAAATGTCCCAAGGAAGCCGCCTTTTTAAGTAAGGAGACCGATTCATAGGAAACCACCTTCCCTCCGACATCAACCTTCATCGCGGCATGGGAATGAAAGTCCGATCCCCCTGTGGGAATCAACTTCCTTTCGGACGCTATCTTAAGAATAGAATTTTCTATAGTTGAGTTATGGTTCGGGTGCCAAACTTCTATCCCCACGAGACCTGCATTAATTAATCTCTTCAAAAGACCGGTGTTTTTAATATTCGAGCCGGGATGGGCCCAAACGGGAACACCACCCGAAGTTAATATCAATTCCATAACCTCATCGAGGAAAAGTATTTCTTTCGGCACATAAGCTTTACCCCCATAACCTAAAAACCTGTTAAAAGCCTCCTGAACGGATGAAACAACTCCTTTTTCAAGCATGGCCATGGCGACATGAGGCCTTCCAATCGAACCGGACTTTACTCTATTAAGCAAATCGTCAAAAGATATAGTAATCCCGCAATCGGAAAGTCTGTTGATTATTTCCCTTGCCCTTATTCGGCGTTTTTCCCTCAGCCAGTTAAATTTTTCTTCAATTACCGAATTGTTAAGATCAATAAAATAGCAAAGAATATGAACCTCCGTATCACCCTCCCGCGTACTTAATTCCGCCCCGGGTATAACCTCTATCGCATAATCCCTTCCCGCCTCCATGGCTTCCTTCTGCCCATTAACAGTATCGTGATCTGTTATTGATACCGCGGCAAGCCCATATCTCGCGGCACGTTCTACGAGCGCACGAGGCGACAATTCACCATCGGAGTAATTTGAATGGGTGTGAAGATCACAGAACAATTTATCTTTTTTCATTATTGTTTGATTTTAAGCTGGATTTCGGAATTTCTTCATTTTCTCGGGAATATCCCGGAAAGTAACATCAACGATATAAACTTCTTCGAAATGTTCCCGTGCCTTTTCAACATCACCAAGAGCTTCATAGGCAAGACCAAGATTATAATGAATCCCGAGATTATCATCGCCGGATTTGCCGAAAACCTCCGCTCCCCTCTCAAGCTGTTTTACCGCTAGACGGAAATCCCTCTTCTGTATGAAACAATGACCTATCATCTCAAGACTCCGCAAGTTAAGCTCCTCTGAACGAGAAGATATTTGCAATTCTTTTATAGCTTCATCAAAAAGAGCCATTTCAATATAAGCCATCCCCAGATCGTAGTGACTTTTAAAATCATCCTTTTCAACATCACTTGTTATCTTTTCGAAAGGCATTACTTCATTTTCATCGTCTAATCCGTTTAAACCGGATAAATCTTCGAAAGAATCCTTATCCGCCTCTCCTTCCTCCCCTAAAATTTCATTTGCTTCAGTTCCTTCCTCCCTATCCACAATATCATGATCATCAAACTCGGGTGGGAAAAAAGGCTCTTCTATTACATGCTGTGACTGTGAAGATGATTTTTCTTTCACATTCTGCCCATCACTGTCGAACGGCATATCGTGCTCGTGACCTCCAAAATCATCTTCCCTTTCATCTTTACGCAGATTAGCCTTTTCCCATCGAACATCGTCTTTTGCATTCCCTGCTCTCTCTTTATCAATTGCTATTTTCTCTTGAGATTCCGAATCGGCATCCGGAGAAGAAGAAAACTGTTCTGAATCTCTAAGAACATCATCATTTCCAACTACGGTTTCTGAAACGACATCACTGATATGCATTCCGTCATCGGCTTTAGGTAAACCGGTTACCTTTATCGAATCAATTACCCTATCAATCCTCTCACATTCTTCCTCGGAAAGTGATGATTTCAGCCTTTCCATTCGTTCCTTATAAAATCCAATTTCTTTATCCCCATCCTCAATACTATCTTGTATCAGTTTGGCATTAATTTCGGAAGCTCTAGTTCCCATTCCAATAGCTTCCAAAACATCAACAGCTTTTGAAATAACTCCGTTATATCCTTCCATCAATTCCAGAATTTTTTCTATCCGTTCATCAGTTCCCTGAACTAGTAAATTGCTATCGGCCAAAAGCAGTTCCAAGTACTTGGAAAAATATCCCGCCGCTTCAATCGAGAAGTTCTGTTTAGCTTTAAGTTCACCGAGCTTATATATTATAGTTAATCTTCCTGGAGCAACCCTGAGTATCTTTTTGCATACAGCCACAGCATTATTATACAAAGCGACTTTCTCATAATTTTCCAGGGCGTTTTCAAATGTAGAAATAGCCTGAATCCTATCTCCGGACCTGAGATATATATCACCAAGCTCATTGGAAAGATTCGGATTACTGGAACTTCCATATAAAAGTTTTTTATATACTCCGATAGCCTTATCCAACTTGCCCTTTTTCAGTAAATCCTGCGCTTGGCGTCTCAGTTTGTTTACCTTACTCAAAACCCAACCTCACTCCTGCTTTCATAGTCCTGCATCTCCCAGATAACATTGCCCTCTTTAATCACAATCACGGAATGGTCCGTCCCAGCCCGTGAAGGTATCTCACGATAATCTTCAACATCGTACACTACTATATCGGCTTTTTTCCCTTTTTCTAAAGAACCAATTTCTTTCTGCATCCCTATCGAGTATGCGGCATTTATAGTCGAGGCATTAATAGCCTCGGATGGTAAAAGCCCCATCTGTGAGCAGGCAATTGAAATTGCCAGCGGCATCGAGAATGAAGGAGCGCTTCCCGGGTTAAAATCGGTGGCTAGGGCTATGGCGGCACCAGATGAAACCAACTTCCTGGCCGGTGCAAAGGAGCTTGAAGCGAGCCCGAAACTTGTACCGGGTAATAGCACACCTATTGTGCCACTGTGAGAAAGGGCCTCGATTCCAGTCTCGGTTATCTTCGTTAGATGATCAACAGAAACAGCTCCAAGCTCAACAGCCAGTTCAGTTCCTCCAATGGCAAATATTTCGTCGGCGTGGAGTTTGAGTCCAAAGCCATGTTCCTTCCCGGCAGCCAATATTTGCCTTGTTTCATCAAGATCGAAGACATCCTTTTCACAAAAGACATCTATGTATTTAGCCTTACCCAATCTGGCCACTTCCGGAATTACTTCGGCTATTAGAAATTTTACATACTCACCTTTGCCGGCAAACTCGGGAGGCTTCTGGTGAGCTCCCATGAATGTAGGAACAATATCGATAGCCATATCTTCAGCGAGACGGGAAATCACTCTGAGCATCTTCAATTCATTTTCCAGATCAAGGCCATAGCCACTCTTTATTTCAATCGTGGTGACACCCGTTCTTATCATTTTCAGAAGACGCCGCCGGCTTATTTCATAGAGATCCTCTTCCCCCATCTCCCGCAATTCCCTCACAGTTCTCTTAATACCACCCCCACGCCTTTCAATTTCGAGATAGCTGTCCCCACGAATCCTAGCCTCATATTCATCGGCTCTGTACCTGGGGAAAACGGCATGAGTATGGGGATCAACCCATCCGGGCATTACAACCCTTCCCCCCAACTCAATAACCCTCGAAACAGGTCTTTGCCCCACCTCTTTTTTAACAGAGTCGGTCTTGCCGATGGCTAATATTCTGCCACCTGCTATCGCAATAGCGCTATCTCGCAAAATACCGGCGTCCGACAAGTTTTTTCCCCTCAGGGGACCGTTTCCATCAGATCGGCTGGTTATCATTTGACCGGCGCCAAGAAGTAGCAAATCAATTGTTTCGGACAAACGCCTCTCCTTGCAGAATGAAATAAACAGCAGTTAACTCAAGCAAAATGCATACCTTACAAACACGAAGCAAACAGGGAGAAAAACCCCTTCGAAGCTCAGCTACACACTCGTTATTTTTTGAGCATGGGGATGTTTATTCCCGCCTCCTTCGCCCTGTTAATAGCTATTTCATAGCCTGCGTCAGCATGTCTTGCAATCCCTGTGCCAGGGTCTCCGCGTAGACAACGCTTTAGTTTTTCACGTCCTTGATCGGTGCCATCTGCGACTACCGCAAGTCCGGCATGAATTGATAGGCCAATACCAACCCCACCACCGTGATGAACAGAGACCCAGGCCGCTCCATTTACAGCATTGAGAAGAGCATTTAGAATCGGCCAATCGGCTACCGCGTCACTTCCATCCTTCATGTTTTCTGTCTCACGGTAAGGGGATGCAACAGATCCACCATCGAGATGATCTCTTCCAATCACTATAGGAGCACTTATTTCCCCGCTGGCTACAAGATCATTCATCGCCAGCCCGAACTTTTCGCGTTCACCATATGACAACCAGCATATACGTGCCGGAAGTCCCTGGAAAGCAACCTTCTCGCGTGCCATCTTTATCCATCGGCACAAAGATTCATTCTCGGGGAAAAGCTCAAGCACCAAATCGTCTGTTCTGTAAATATCTTCTTTTTTTCCGGACAACGCCAACCATCGGAAAGGCCCTTTTCCAATACAAAACATCGGACGTACAAACTCAGGCACAAACCCGGGAAAGTCAAAGGCATTCTCAAGCCCACCCTCCTTCGCCTGGCCACGGATATTATTTCCATAATCAAAAACAACAGCGCCTTTCTTCTGAAAATCCAGCATAGCCTGAACATGAACAACAATCGATTCAACTGCTTCCTTTACATAACGGCTAGGATCCTTATCCCTAAGCCCTGCCGCCTCATCAACATTATAACCCCTTGGAACATAACCATTCAATGTGTCATGAGCCGAAGTTTGATCGGTCACAACATCCGGTATTATACCCCGTGATACTAACTCGGGAAATACATCCGCCGCGTTACCCAGGAGTCCTATTGATAAAGGACTTTTCTCTTTTACCGCTTTATCTATCTTCTCAAGGGCGCTATCGAGATCTCTCTCCATCTCGTCGAGATACTGCGTTTCGAGCCGCCTTTTGATCCTTTCCTCGTCAACCTCAACAATCAAACATACACCCCCGTTCATTGTAACCGCTAGGGGCTGAGCTCCACTCATCTCTCCCAACCCTCCGGAAAGAACAAATCTTCCCTTCAGATCGCCGCCAAAGTACTTTCGCGCGCATTCGGAGAGTGTTTCGTAGGTTCCCTGTAAAATACCCTGAGTTCCGATATACATCCAGGAGCCGGCAGTCATCTGACCGTACATCATCAAGTCCCTAGCTTCCAGTTCCCGAAAATACTTCCATGTGGCCCATTTGGGAACAAGTAAAGAATTGGCGATTAATACCCTTGGAGCCCCTTCATGAGTTTGAAATACCGCTACGGGTTTACCCGATTGAACGAGGAGAGTTTCATCGTTTTCAAGATCCTTCAATTCCCTGATAATACTATGGTAAGAATCCCAATTTCTCGCCGCTTTCCCTGTTCCACCGTACACTATAAGCTCATCGGGGTTCGCCGCGACCTCCCTGTCAAGATTGTTCATTTACATTCTCATGGCCGCTTCCTGAAACCATCCCTTACAACTAATTTTGCTACCTCTCGGTGCCCTTATATCTACTAATCCCATTTCTACTTTCACCTCCAAAATGACGATTGCGCGGCAATGCGGCATCGTCCGCTACAATCAGCCCAGGCAACGCTACCAAAGATCCGCGTTACATCTACTTATAATATCATAAGTTAACTCATTAATCCTTGATTGTTCTTTCTTCCTGCTTACTATATTTCCGAACACCACTCTACCCCTTTTTATTGTATCCGGCAAGGTGAAAAGCTGATTTGCACCTCTACAGATATAATTATTTTGCAAACCAATCCAGGGATTTCTTTATCACTTCATCTACCGATGGAACAACAACCCCCTCTGTGGGTAATGACGAAAGAATATATTTCCCGTATGACTTGCTGTGTATTCTGGAATCAAGGATAACAACTACACCCCTGTCATCCCTTCTCCTGATTAACCTACCGATCCCCTGTCTCAAACGCAAAATGGCTTCAGGGAGAAAGAGTTCCTGAAAAGGATTTCCCCCCATAGCCTTAAGCCTTTCAGAACGCGCCTGTATAATGGGTTCATCGGGTACGGGAAATGGTATCTTTGGAATTACGAGTATCTCCAGTTGATCTCCAGGGAAATCCACCCCTTCCCAAAAACTTGCAACACCGAGCAATACAGACGCGTCATTATCCCGGAATTTTCGAGACAGGGTTTCTCTGCTTTCCCCCCTTCCCTGAACCATAAGAGGCCCTGGGAGTTCCTCCCTGTCAAGTCCCCGCGCGGACAGAAGACACATTCTATATGAAGTAAAAAGTACAAGTAATCTGCGCTTTAGACTTCCCGCAAGTTCACTGACAATATTTACAATCTCCGCTGAAAAAGTGCTTCCATTCGGATTCCCAGTCTCTGAGTGTAAAATCACAAGACAGTTATCCTCCCTCAAAAATGATGAAGGTTTTAGGATTTCAAATACCGGTTTCGAAGTAAACCTTATCCCCAGTCTTTTCATTATATAATCAAATGAACCGTTTTGGCTCAGTGTAGCAGATGTAAAAATGGCCGATTCACAGGAATCACTCAGAAAATCAGCAAACCGTCGGTCTATATCTATTGGCGAACCACAGATGGACCTCACCTTTGAACGATCATTCCATTCGATCCAAAAAACTGTTTCCTCATCACAACCCTTTCTTAAAAAAGATACAGCTGCAGCAAGGTCTTCCAACTGCCTTTCGACCGTTTCAATATCCTGTTGAAAAGACCTGATAGCGCCCGCTCCTTTATACTCATATAATGCTTTAAGTTCTACTTGTAACTCCTTGTTATACAATAAATAACGAGTAATATTACCCCCTGCGTCAGCAAAGGTTTCTTCCCCGTCAAAATATCTTGTCTTTCTTTGGGAGATTGTCTTTTCAGGGTTTAGCCCCTGCTCTATCGCGACGAAAACATCTCTCCACGCGCTCT
>JAGHBT010000280.1 GCA_021160845.1 bacterium
GTTTACGGAAGCACATCAACTTTGGGTTCAGGATTTTGCAGACGAACTTGTCAAAAATGGAATTGAAGTTGTTTTGGACAAGAGAAGCTTGTTTCCTGGTGAGGAGATTACGCATTTTATCGAACGTGGCATATCAACTTGCGATTTTATGATATTAATATGCTCAGAAGAATATACTCGAAAAGCAAATGAAAGAGATGGTGGCGTTGGAATGGAGGCAGTGGTAGGATCTTCTACATATTTCAACACAAAAGATAAAAGGCGGTTTATTCCTGTCGTTAGGGACAATAACCTTCCGGCTAATAAAAGATTGCCAATTTATTTGGGCTCAGCCTTATATGTCGAGATGAATACCCACAATTGGAGGGCTGAACCGATGAGGCAGCTCGTCAACTCAATATTCCGCACTCACAATGATATGATAATATCGGCTAACAATGCTAATTCAGCCGACGCAAAAAGCCGCGCGGTTGATTAGCGGCGTTCCAGGCGGCTGCGCCGCCTGGAATCGCGGTGCTGACTACGTCCAGCTCCTTGTTCCGTCGCTACGCGCCAGAACAAGGAGCTGGACCGGACACCGTGGGCCTCACAATCAAACTTCGTTTGCTTGTGAGGCCCACGGTGCCGGTCAGCACCGCGATTATATGGCTTGGAAGTCAACAATCACATCTTATCAGCTATTACGTTCCATTTAGCTCCTGTGGTTAAAAAGTTAAATAAATTTCGTTGCGAGGCCTGAAAAACGTCTAAGGTAGACAATACAAGGAGTCAGAAACCTGTGAAGATACATCAGGACGTGGAAGAAGTTCCGTCCGGTTATGCCGAAAAGGTCATACAAAAGACCATAGGAGAGATTCGTACCTTCCTAGACGAACTGGCCAACGATACATCAAGCTATAAAAGCCTACACAATCTCACTGAACAGGTGGAGCATCAATACCATGGCCGTTTCTTGATCGAGCTTATCCAAAACGCACATGACGCTCTTTTTGACATTGAGAAACAAAAGGCCGATGAAGACACACCTGAAGACAAGGGACGCATTGAGGTTGTGATCACCAATGATCTACCATTTGGAGCTCTATATATAGCCAATGACGGATCGCCTTTCACGAAACCAAACTTCAACAGCTTATCTCGTTTTGGCCAGAGCGACAAAGACCCGGAGAAACACATAGGAAACAAGGGGATAGGGTTCCGAAGCGTTTTGGAGATTACGCACAAGCCGGAAATATTCTCACGCAAAGAAAAAAATTCAACATTCTTCAATGGTTTCAATTTCCGGTTCGACCCTGGGATCATTCAGTCATTTGAAAAACCCATCCAGGAACTTTTAAACGGCAATGATAATCCTAATCTGAATATTGATTGCCAAGTGCCTTTGGTAGACTGGGGAAAAGGCAAATTAGATGCTTTTAGAAGCCGGTGGCAGGCCTTAGGCTTTGAAAGAGTTGCTTCCGAACTCAGGTTCCTATCACCCTATCTTCTTCCGGAGCCTATAAACACCAAAGACCAAACCCCTTCAGTGCGGCAATTCGAGGAAAAAGGTTTTGCCACGGTTGTCCGCTTGCCTTTTTACAGCGAAAAAGCAAGGGATCTGGCACTGCAGAAGGTAGAAGAGTTGGATGAAAACACCATTCTTTTTCTAAACAAGGCTAAAAGCCTTTGGATAGAAACCCCACGCACTAAGCGTTTTGTCACGAGAAAAAGTCACCTGTTGCCAGATTTAGGTGATGCCCAGCAAATTGACATAGATGTTCTCGTGGATGAAACAGACTATGCCGATACAAAGCGATATTGGCTTTGGAGATGGATGATTGGTGGCAAAGAAAAACCCAAAGAAGCTAAAGAGATTCACGAGGCCGTGTCCAGCCTTCCCGGAAAATGGCCCGAAGTCAGGAAGGCGGAAATATCTCTTGCCGTCCGTGTTGGAAAAATTCCAGAAAAGGGGCTGATTAGTATTTTTCTACCTACCGAGCAAACAAGCGGTGCAGCTTGCCATTTGAATGCACCATTCTATGGAGATATTAGCCGAACAGAAGTGGATTTTACTAAACCGTTTAACAAACTCCTGATTGAAAAAATGGTTAAAAAGGCCGTCCGTATTGTATCTAATCACCTTGGAGGAAAGGGGCTTGATGAAGCCCGAGCGATCTTGGACATTCTTGTTCCAATATCCTCTAAAGAGGTGAATGGAAAGGATTGGCTTTCTTTAATCAAAAAAGAGTTTTTGGAATTAGAACTCGATATAACAGAAGAGCCTCTTCTTAAAACATCAGATGCATGGAAAAGTATCAAACAAACAAGCCTCCTCCCGTGTGTGGAAGAAGCCAAAGTCTTTACTGAGGAATTATTTTATCAAAAAGCCACTTTTGATGTCATCGATAAAGACCTTATCTCAAGAAATTCTCAGATTGAAAACCTTTTTGATTTTGTGGACATAAAATCAAACCCTTTAGATGATTGGGTTGCATCGACCATTGAGGCTGTTGCTCAAGAAATTGCCCGAAAGAATAAAGTTGATTGGAATGATTTCTGGCATGATGTTATGCTGTTATTGCCTGGGAAGTCCGAGTGCCTCAGAGGTAAAAAAATTCTTTTAGGTACTGACGGGAAACTCCATGCCAGCAATGATAGCATGTCCGTTTTTTTCAGGCCGCGAAGCTCGGGGGATGATGAAGAAGTCCTCCCGGACCGAGCTGTTGATGAAATTCCGCGAGAACTTGGGTCTCACATTGCTTTTCTCCATGAGGCAATCACCGTCCACGTAGTGAGAGAAGGCGGGGGCATAAAAAACCATCCCTTGCACGGGTATCTTTCTTCTTCTCTGGTTCAGCCTTTTGGTGTGGAATCGATTCTTCGCAATGTTCTCATCCCCGCTATACCCGACCTGCCGATCCCCCTTGATGGAGAAAAAGAAGGGCTTTGCCAGGCCATCAGCAATTGGGGGCTCCAACTCGTGGCGGGCTTGGTTGCTAAAGACAAAGGGGGAAAAACGCTCCAATACCGCGGAAAGCTACCCGTTCCCTGCCATGGCGGATGGTATCCATTGAATGAAAGCAGTTTCGGTCCCGGGTGGGATCATACTGTTGGGCGAGAATTAAAATCATACCTGGATGCAGCGAACACCGCCGAAACAAAGGAAGCCGCCAAGAGACTTCTTCTTCCTCCTGATGACGGGCACTGGAGCAAGAATGTTTCGCCAGATTGGGGTTTGCTCGAAAAGGCCGGGGCCTTTGATGGGATTCGGTTAATAGAAATCGAACCTGAGGATTGGGTTCCCAACTTTCAGGTTTCCAGATGGACTGGCATAAGGCTACCGGAAAATGCTCCCCCTGGTTTCGATTCGGAAACATGGAAACTTTTCACAGATAAAGTGCACAGTCACTTAACGCCACGATATGATGGGCCATTTCCCTTCAAAGTCGATTATCTCTATTCCATTCCCGGAATCGACAAATTTTCTTCTCTCAACCACTACCTGCATGAAAATCTTATGCAGGTGCTCTTGCGATCAATTGTTAAATGGGCTGGCAATTGGGAATCCATCGGGATTTCAAAAATCGAGGGAATGAGTGATTCCAAGACGCACGAATCACCTTTAAAATATTGCCTTAAAGAGACTCCCTGGTTGATTGATACTACAGGAAAAACCCTTCCAGAGTTTTGCCCGAGAGACAGGTGGTTTATACCCCCCGCAGCAATCGCTGGCCGGGCACGTCAATTCAAGCATCTCAATCCTGTCCCACTAAAGATTTCCCGAGTGCTGGGTAGTGATCGTGAGCTTTCTAAAGAACTCGAAAAACTGGGAATGCCCCGGTATCAACCGGAAAGCAAAACAAGTAGCACGCGACTGTTGGACGACTTGGCCATCTCCTTGGAAAACCCTGAAACGATAGCAAATAGAGACATCTTTATGGGGCAGGTTCGAGCGGCATGGGGCCTCTTTGAGCCGGATACAGAAGGTCTATTTCCGTCTAAACTTATCGTGAAAAGCGGTTCCGAACTCCAAGCCTTGGCCCCATCTCCGGATAATCCAATATTCCTTCCTGATGATACGTCTTCCTTTCATCATGGCCTGGAGAATCACGTAAAAAATATTTTGACAATAGATTCCAAAGATGTCAAGCGCCTTGGAGAGGGGTTTAAAAGGATCTTCGGCCGTGGTATCCGCTTAATTTCCGATTTAAAAGTGCAGCCACTTGTAGATGGTCAGCCTTGGGAAGAAACCCCGAGAGGAGATTTTTTATGCGAAGGGGAACTTGCATGGGTTATCCCTGTTCTAATGTGTTGTCATGCACACGCAGGCATTCAAGTTAGGGGACCCCATACCAAGGCTTTTTCCAATGCTATGGATACCATAAGAAAAGCAAGGATCTTTTGGGTCAACATTTTGGAAGTTGGTATTTGGAAGGAAAATCAGTATGTTCCAGTCACCAAAATAGATGGAGTTTGGTTGGCTAAATCGTCCACGCTTCTTGCAACACGCAAAGCCAGAGAAAGGCTAAGTTCTTTAGGTGAGGCTTTTTCCGCCATGATGGACCGCGCGGACCTGGAGGTGCCTCTAAAATTTACCCTTAATAATCTTGATGGCCAGGATGAGCCAGCCCACGAAACTATAGAGGGGGCACTTAAGGAACTCAAAATAGGTTCGGAACAGCTTGCAGAAATTGAACAGTTGTGGTTGGGCGACTTGGGCTGGGCAATTCGTCTGTTGAGGCCATTCCTTCTGGTTTTGCACCCAGATGCTGACCTTTCAATCTTAACGGAAACAACGTCTGAAGACGCTCTCAGGCAGTTCTTGACCGGGTTTGACCTATCTCCATTGAACCAGAGCCAGGCACTTTCAATAGTGAGAAAATCGAATGGATTTATTAATCTCGGCTTTTCTTTGCATGAAAGTTTCGGGGATGCATTCCAGTTGGATAAATGGAACCTGGCCATGAAAAGTGCCGGTGAAACACCAATCAAAAACCAACAGGCTGATGAGCAA
>JAGHBT010000194.1 GCA_021160845.1 bacterium
AACAAGGGGTGCATGGCTGATAGCTAAAACACTGTATATATACTTGATAGCTGCGATATTACTTATCTCTGTGGCGATCTTGGTGGTATGTCTCGCCTGGATTAAATTCGATTTAACCTGTCTTATGGAGAAAAATTATGTCATCCATTCCGCTTGGAGTATCGGGTGGAGATTTTTTCTTTCTCTTGCTCTTACTTTATGGGCTTTGTGCGCGGTTGTAAGCATTACGGCTGCAATTTCCACGCTATTTTACCGCCCGGGTTCGGCAATTACAACCGTTCTTACATTGAGTCTTCTTATGGTGGTATTGGGGATATTCCCCGCGTTAAAGGGGTTTTTGATAAGCACTTTTGTTTCACTGCCATTCGAACAAATGGTTGCAATGGCCAAAGGGGTGCCACTTCCCCTTTCCTGGTCAACTCTTGTGTGGCGGACATTTCTTGTCCCAGGGGTATATATGATTGTTTCAGTGGCAATGGGGCAAATGATTATTAGAAGAAAGGAAATAACTTTCTAAACTATTCGAATTCTTCAAAAAGAACTTGGGAGAAAAATTGAGAACGAAAAAGATAAAAAGAATTAGAGGCAGCATTATAATCCGTTTTTGCGTAATAATGTTTATGCTTATGATTTTCTCAAACGGTTCATCAGCGGATAAAAAACCGGAGTTCTTAATATCTAAGCTCGGCATAGCGGACAAGATACTGGATATTCATGTTGAGGATCTCGATCTCGATGGTTTAAAGGATATTCTCATTACCCATAGTAAGGGTTTGTCTCCGAACGAATCAAGGTGGATATCCATTTTTTATCAGAACCCGAGTAATGGTTTTTCCCCCGCTGCCGACCAGTCATGGGAACTCGACACTCTTGCGGTCATTATGGATACAGGTGACATAATTGGTGATAGTAAAAAGGAAATTGTCTATTTTACCTCTGATGAAATAAGATATTATTCCATAACCGGCTTATTCTATCAAACCTCGTCTTATGTTCTTTTCGATATTAAAGGGATGATGCTTGCTCCATCTAAAGCGAATATTCCATTAGTAAACTGTGTAAGAGACTGGAATGATGACGGGAAGGATGAAATTGGAGCATTTAAATTTGATGGTTTCTCAATTTTTTCGCGTGATTCTGCCGGATGTTACATTTCTGAAAACAGGGTTTCCATAAAACTAGATACACAAGTTGGAAAATCGAGAATTGACAATTATGGAGGTTTTAAAACCTCAGGGCTTACATCATCCTTTTCATTTCCATCAATCAATCTGATTGATTATAACAATGATGGTCAGCGAGATTTAATAGTAACCAAAAATGATAAACTCTCAGTTTATTTAAGGGGGAAAGATGGAAATTTTTCTTTACTCTCTGAACAGTGGATAGATTTTGATGTACGAACAAAAAAGGAGAAGATAGAAAGAACAAGTTTTACAAGAACAACTATCGATGATATTAATGCTGATGGATACGCCGACGCTATTGTAACAAAACAAACTGCCAAGGGTCTTACAAGTTTAAGGGGTGTTTTGAATATATATCTCGGCAAGCAGGGTAACTACAGTGTTATACCTCAACAGGTGATAATCTCTGAGGGGACGGCTTCAGTAGAGACCATGATTCGTGACGTAAATGGCGACGGGCGCCTGGATCTTATTATGCCGTCTGTAAAGATCAGTATTACATCCATAATTCGTATTCTTCTGACAAGATCGATTCCTATAAATTTTAATATTTTTCTTTTGAATGAGGATGGATCATTTTCAGATAGGCCCGACTTTTCAAAGGCAGTAAAACTCAAGATAGATTTCTCGGGGGAGTCAGACTCCCCGGCTATGAACCTTGCGGGGGATTTCAACGGTGATAAACGAAAGGATTTTGTTTACGCGACGGATGAAGATGAACTCTCAATATATCTGGGTGTTGTTGATGACGATAAGTTGTTTTCGGATGATGCGGTTGTCAAAGTGAAGATCAATGCCTTTGGGGAGCTTTCAAGCTATGATCTTAATAACGATGGATATTCCGATATGATTATTCGGTATCCTCAAAATAGAGATTATGAGGGTATGGTAAGCGTACTTATAAACCTGGCTCACATTGAGTGATATTCAGTGGTGAAAATTTTCGCGTATTTAAAGGCCGAATGTATAGTTACTTCCTAGACGAAATCACCAGGAGGGGGTAAGCTTTTCCAAGGTTTTCACTTTTAAACTTAACTATCTTTTATTGATTATGCGTTGCTCGAAGTATGGAAGGTGTGTTATCTTGAGAGTTCACTGTGCAGTTTGATTAGAAAATAGATGGCACTAAATTAGAAATAAGGGGTTATTCTTGGCTTTTATCAAGACTTTATCAAAGGAAACAGCGGGGAAAATAGCTGCTGGCGAGATTATAGAGAAGCCGGAGAATATTGTTAAGGAATTAATAGAAAATTCGTTAGACGCGGGTGCGACAAGGGTTTCTTTGATAGTACAAAATGGGGGAAAGAAATATATAAAAATTAAGGACAACGGAGTTGGCATTCCTGCAAACGAAATTGCTTTGGCGACACGGAATTATTCTACAAGCAAGATTTCTAATTTTAACGATATTGAAAAGATTAAAACTCTGGGTTTCAGGGGAGAAGCTCTTGCCAGCATAAAATCGGTTAGTCGACTCACAATAATTTCAAGGCACGAAAAAGATGATATGGGCAAGGAAATGGTCTGGGAAGGCAACAAGCTTCTTAAAGATATTCCTGTGTCTAGGGAAGTGGGAACAACTGTAATTGTTGAGCGCCTTTTCTTTAATCTACCCGCAAGAATGAAATTTCTCTCCAGTGACTCCACTGAACTTCGGCGTATAAGCGCTCTTGTACAAAAATTCAGTTTGTCATTTCCAGAAGTTGGTATGGTTCTGAGCGGTAACGGAAGAGACATTATTTCCTACAATTCCTCTACTCTCAATGAGAGAGTAGAGGCGGTTATAGGAAGCAGGATTTTTCCCTACTTAAACTATTTCGATGTTGAAAGAGATCATTTTAGGTTATATGGGTATGTTTCATCTCCAGAGGTGACAAGAGGGAACAGAACATTGCAGCACTTTTTTGTAAACCACAGGCATATTGTGAGTAAAGTAATGGGGTATGCCTTACGGCGGGCCTATGAATCCGTCATACCTTATAATCGTTTTCCTGTTGCCGTTCTTTTCCTAGAGATACCGCCGGGCCTGATCGATGTAAATGTACACCCAACAAAATCCGAGATTAGATTCAAAAACGATAAAGATATACACAGCCTGATCTATTCTTCTGTACGTGAGATTGTTAAAGGTAAAAAGACCGTATCGTTTCAGGAAAAAGTTGAATCTGTTTATAGAAGTATCTTCCCGGGTGAAGAAGAGGTGGAAAAGGTTTCCGGCAAAACGAAACAACTATCTAAGACGGTCACGAGTATAGAGAATTATAGAACCGATAAGATAGGTAGTATTGACATTGGTAAGGGAGGGGGTGTACTTAGAGAATCGCCCGAGTCTCTCTTTGAAGAAAGCGGGGAAGAAAGCGGAGAAGAAAGGCTATTTAAATCAACAAAACTGTACTGGCAACTTCACGATAGTTACATATTGATTCAGATAAGAGGAGGAATGGTAATAATAGACCAGCACGCCGCGCATGAAAGAATACTTTATAATAAGGCAAAAATGAATCTCGCCGGGGAAAAACCAACTATTCAGTCTTTGCTTTTCCCCGCGACTATTGAATTGACGCCCGGAGAGTATAAGAAATTCGAGGACTATTCGGAAATTCTTCCCCGTATCGGATTTGAAGTAGAGCCATTTGGCATGAGAACAATTGTTGTAAGGGGTATCCCTGCCGGTGTTAAAAATTGGAATGAGGGTTTGCTCTTGCGGGATATACTTGGAGAGATAGGAAGAGACAAAACCGAGCTTGAAGAAATATTAAAACAATACGCCTGTCATTCCGCTATTAGATTTGGCCAGAAACTTAATCACCAGGAGATGGAAAGTCTTGTGGATCAGTTATTTGCAACCGATTATCCATTTACATGTCCGCACGGGCGTCCGACAATTCTGCGTGTGAATCTTTCCGATCTTGAAAAACGTTTTAACAGAACCGCTTTTACGGAGAAATGATGAAAGCAATTATCATTCTCGGGCCAACAGGAATAGGCAAAAGCGAGTTGGCTATAAAACTTTCATTACCTAGAAGGGGTGAAATAGTTTGCATCGATTCCAGAACAATATATAGAGGGATCAATATCGGCACATCAAAACCGTCCCTGAGGGACCGTAAAGAAGTGTCTCACCATATGGTTGATATTCTTGATCTGGATGAGAAACGAAACGCCTCGTGGTTTTCACGCAAGGCAAGAGAAACAATAGATGATATATTTACCCGCGGGTACATCCCTTTTCTTGTCGGTGGATCGGGTTTATACCTGAAGAGCATTCTTCATGGTCTGTTTGGTATTAACCTTTCGGAAGATGATCGAAAGTCTTTTTCAGAAAGTGTTAAAAACATACCAACCCCTCAGCTATACGGCAGACTTCTTTCAAGCGACAGGGAAAGCGGAGAACGAATTCACCGGAACGATCGTTATAGAATTGTCAGGGCCCTTGAAGTATACACGCTTTCGGGGATATCTCTCAGCGAGCATTTCAGAAAACAAAACTTATCTGAAGAGTTCAATCTGCAATCTGTAAAAATCGGGCTAAATACCGATAGAGCGATTCTTCATAAAAGAATAAACAACAGGGTTGAGGAAATGTTCCAATCCGGATGGATAGATGAAGTGGAAGGCTTGCTTGTAAACGGAGTAAACCCTGAGTGGCCCGGTATGCAAGCACTTGGTTATCCCGAGGTAATATCTTTCTTGAAAAATGATATTAATTATAGTCAAATGAAAGAAAGAATTTTGGCAAAAACAAGACAGTACGCGAAGAGTCAGATAACATGGTTCAAAAAGGAAAAAGGGGTCATGTGGATTGATATTGAAAAAGGTGATCCGTTTATGGTTGCTTCTAAGTTACTTGACAGCGAGAATAAAAATTGATAGTTTCATTTTTGCGCGGGCGTAACTCAGTTGGTAGAGTATCAGCTTCCCAAGCTGAAGGTCGCGGGTTCGAATCCCGTTGCCCGCTTTTTCTTTTTTCTCTGGGCTCTTCAGGGTTATAGGCTATTGTCGGAAACCTCGTGTGCTTACTCCGAGGATGAAGTGGAGACGGTGTCGTGGCTGTAAAAATCAAGGAAGTATTAGGAAAATCAGATATCATTCGTCCCGGAGATGAAATAATTCAAATTAACTCCATTCCTGTCGGTGATCAGCTTGATATTCTATTTCACATGGATGATAACGAAATTGTGGATATTTTACTGAAAAAAAAAGATGGGGAAGTAGTCGATGTGTCGATGGAAGCAGCGCATTTCAGTGAAACTGGAATCATTTTTGAAGAAATGCGGTTTATAAATTGCCACAGTAAATGTATTTTTTGTTTTGTGGATCAGATGCCTAAAGGGTTGAGAGGTTCTCTTTACAAAAAAGATGACGATTATAGATTGAGTTTTTTATATGGAAATTACGTAACTCTTAATGATTTAAGCAATGAAGATGTTGACAGAATAATAGATTATCA
>JAGHBT010000086.1 GCA_021160845.1 bacterium
GAAACATTGAATGTGATCCAAAACTGAATCCCATCTTAGAAAGTTGTTTTATCTCATCCCAGCTTAGATGTCTGAACCTGCGCCACGGGAGATTTAGTTCCCAATCGTTGTACTTTCCAATATATGATGTAACAAGAAAAATCAGAGCGCTGATACCCCGCTCTTCGAGAGCAGGTGCGGCATTAAACAAAAGCTCCCGGTAACCATCATCAAAAGTAAGTAATATTTCTTTTCCGTTTCCAGAACGCCTACCCTCAATTACCGCTATAAATCTATCTTCATCTATAAAATCAAACCCCAGATCGACAAGTCTGTCAATCTGAGAAATAAACCTTCCGGGAGGCATCCATGTCCCGCCAAGTTCAAAATCCGTAATTTTATGGTATGCAAGAACATGGGGAAAATTGTCAGGCAATTTTCCCCATCTGATTTTCCACAATAAATAAGAAATAAGAATAAAAAATATTACAAAGAAAAATATTAAAAGAAAAAGGAACAACCTTTCTCCTAACCGGTATGGCCGAAACCACCGTCACCACGTTTTGTGACGTCAAGCCTATCCAGTTCCACAAGACAAACATCAGGTAATTTGCAAATGACAAACTGAGCTATTCTATTCCCTCTTCTCACAAGAAATTCCTCAGAACCAAAATTATACAAAATCACCCCCACCTCTCCCCTGTAATCGCTGTCTATAGTGCCGGGGCTGTTCAGAATACCTATTCTGCTATTAAGAGCCAGCCCACTCCTAGGTCTCACCTGCGCTTCATACCCGCGGGGAACAGAGAGTTTAAAACCGGACGGAACCATTTTAACATCACCCGGATTAATCAAAACACCTTCATCACACGCGGCATAGATATCATAACCTGCAGAGCCCTCAGTAGCCCTGCCAGGGGCGGGAAGTTCCCCGTGATGAGGAAGATAAGAAATACCAACCTCCGCGGGTAAATCGGATCCGATTTTCTTTTCTTCCAATTTCGTTCCTCCTCAAACAGGACACAACCCCGACCATCACACCGCGCCTCCATATAGGAATCACAACATTCGAACTTTCCTACAGTGTTCGTATGTACCGGTTACACCAAAAACTATAGGAGAGCTTTTCGACTTAGCCTGATTTTTCCCTGGTCATCAATACCGATAATTTTGACTTCCAACTCATCTCCGACATTTATTACATCTTCTACCTTATCTATACGTTTCTTCGCAATCTCGGAAATATGGAGCAATCCATCTTTGCCTGGAAGAACCTCAACAAAAGCACCAAACTTAACAACACTTTTTACAACTCCCTTGTAAACTTTGTTAAGCTCCGGCTCCTCTATTATACTTTCAACCATTCTAAGAGCCATGTCACCAGATTCCTTATCAACAGCTGCTATCTGAACGGTTCCATCGTCATCTATGTCTATCTTGGCGCCCGATTCATCCTGAATATGCCTGATCATCTTACCACCCGGGCCAATAATTTCACGAATCTTGTCAACCGGTATCTCTATCTGAACAATCTTCGGAGCGTTGGGAGAAATATCCGCGCGAGGCTCAGGGATTGTCTTCAGCATCTTTTCAAGAATGCTAATTCTGGCTTTATGTGCTTTTTCAAGGGCTTCAGCCAGTATAGCACGCGACACACCGGATATCTTTGTGTCCATCTGAAAGGCTGTAATGCCATCTCTGGATCCAACAACTTTAAAATCCATATCTCCAAGGTGATCTTCCAGTCCAAGGATATCGGTCAGAATAGCATAATCATCACCTTCGACAACAAGTCCCATAGCAATACCGGCAAGAGGCTTTTTCACAGGAACTCCAGCATCCATAAGAGCCAACACCCCACCGCAAACGGTTGCCATTGAACTTGAACCATTCGATTCCATGATATCGGAAACAACCCTGATCGTGTAAGGAAAATCATCTTCGGAGGGAATAACCGGTTTAATTGAACGTTCCGCCAGTACGCCGTGACCAATCTCACGCCTACCGGGTCCACGGAAGAATCCGACTTCGCCGACACTGTACGGGGGAAAATTGTAATGTAGAAGGAACTTTTTCCACGATTCGCCTCTCAGAGCGTCAACTCGCTGTTCATCCTGAGACGTACCCAGCGTTACTACAACAAGACTCTGGGTTTCTCCTCTTGTAAAAAGAGCGCTTCCGTGAGTTTGAGGTAATACACCAACTTCACATGTGATATCTCTTATATCGTCGAAGCTTCTTCCGTCGACTCGCACTTTATCTTTAATAATTAACCCTCTAACAATCTCCCGTTCAATTTCATGAAGTATCGCTTTTATTTCCTTTCCGGAATCCGGATACTCTTCAGAATATTTCTCTACAGCTTCCCTGCCCAACATGGTTAGAGCGCGTTGTCTGTTAAGTTTACCTTTAGTATTACTTCTCTCGCGAACCTCTTCCGTATAATCAGTTCTTAATTTCTCCAGAAGTTCACTATTTTGCTTAGGCTCAGGAACCTCTCTTTTTTGAGGTATTTCACAACTTTCAAGAAATTCACGTTGAAAGGCATTAAACTTTCTAATTCCTTCATGGGCAAAATCGAGAATCTCGAGAATCTTTTCCTCTGAAATCTCATTTGCTCCGCCCTCTACCATTAGAATAGCCTCATCAGATCCGGCAACTATGATATCCAAACCACCTTCATCAACTTCCTCAAAGGTAGGATTCAGTATAAGTCCATCATCGCCAATACCAACACGAACCCCGCTCAATATGGTATCGAAGGGTATTTCTGACATGTTAAGCGCTAGGGAAGCCCCGACAATACCAAGAACATCCGCCTGATGCTTCTGATCACTGCTTAATACAGTACAGGCGACCTGCACTTCATAATTAAATCCATCGGGGAAAAGCGGCCGTATCGGACTGTCAATAAGCCTGCAACTGACCGTCTCGTGTTCGCTTGGTCTACCTTCACGCTTGAAAAATCCTCCGGGGATCTTTCCGGCGGCATAGAATTTTTCTCTGTATTCCACGAAAAGAGGGAAAAAATCCTTGTCGGTTTCAGCGCCTTTTGAAGCAACAGCGGTTACAAGTACTGTTGTAGCGCCCTCCCCTATCAAAACTGAACCATCCGCTTGTTTGGCAATTCTTCCTGTCTCAATAAATAATTCTCTATCGTTTATTTTGATATCTTTCTTTATCATATTATTTCTTTCCTTCCACTACCAAATAATTCAAATAAAACCTTCTCATACATTTTCCCCTTAGCAAAAATCGGATTATGAAATATAATTAACTGCTGCTTATTTTCTGAGATTAAGTTCCTTGAGGAGCGACCTATACTTTTCAATTCTATTCTTCTTTAAATAATCCAGAAGCTTTCTTCGCCTCCCTACCATCTTCAAAAGTCCGCGTCTGGATGTATAATCTTTCTTATGCTTTTTGAAATGCTCCGTCAGGACATTTATCCTCTTTGTGAGAATAGCGATTTGCACTTCAGGCGATCCTGAATCTAACTCATGAAGCTGAAATTTGCTAATTATTTCCTTCTTGTCAACCTTATCCAAAGCCATCGTAAAAACCTCCTTTAATTCCAACGCTGAACAAACACGATGGCAGCAGAAAGGGAGTAACCCAATCCGCCAATAGCATCCTGAAAAACAGTCTCAACGGCGGGATCATTCTGTGATCCTCTCGCCACTTTCAAGCAAACCCAAACCACTGTAATCTGTAATAATATAAAATGAAATGCTTTTGTCAATCATTCATTCCCTTCAAAAATGCGCGTGGCCAATTCACGATCTTTGATCAATTGTTGTCTGAGCTCACCGAGATTCTTAAATAACCTCTCCTCTCTTATAAATTTAATGCAATGAATCCTAAGTTGCGTTCCATAAATATCTCCGGAAAAACCAAACAAATTAACTTCTATGCCCTCTTTATTATCAGATTTAACCGTTGGGGATGTCCCGATATTCATCATTCCAGCGTAGAGTGACTGATCAATTTCAACTGCGACAGAGTAAACACCCCCCGGCGGAATCAATTTATGAGAATCAGTTACGACAAGATTCGCTGTTGGAAAATCAAGTTTGTGTCCCAGGTTCCTACCCTTTACAACCTGGGCGTCAAAAAAATAGTTCCTTGTTAAATACCTTTTTACCCTTTCAGTTTTTCCATCTAAAATATCGTTCCTTATTTTTGTACTCGAAACAATATCACCTTCAATATTCACGGGAGGAACAACGGTAACTTCAAACGAGTCCTCTCTCCCTCTCTCTTTATACGCTCAAGAGATCCTTCTCTGTCTTTTCCAAAACGGAAATCGTAGCCGACCACAAGGTGAGCCATACTCCACCTTTTTATTAATCTATCTTCAATAAAAGAAACATAATCAGTTCTCAATAATTTCTGTGAAACCCTTTCAATAACAAGGTAATCAATATCTAATAATTCAAGAATCGACACCTTCTCATCCATAGTCGTTAGAAGTAATGGGGCCATCTCGGGATGAACAACACTCAGCGGATGTCTGTCAAAGGTAAAAAGAATACTCCGGTCAAGTCCTGTTCTCTTCTTTACCTCCGCAAGAGCATTTATTACCCGTTGATGTCCTATGTGAACTCCGTCAAAAACACCTATTGTAACCGCGGATTTACCTTCAAATCCTCTTTTAATATCTTTTGTACGCGAAATAATTTTCATAATTCCCGCCGAATTTTTTCACATTAGTCCGATGAAATGATATTAAAAACACGCTTAATCACAATGGTTCTTGTAAGGCTGATCTCTCCTATTCCCCCCAATGTTTTATCGAAACGAAGCAAACGAATAATGTCACCGGAAGATATATTCATATCCATTGGAACCGATGGAGCTACTCCATTGATTAGAGAAGCTGATTCACGCTTTGTCATCTCAATGGCGGGCAGATGTTCCAGCGCCTCATTGAGAGAATATCCCGGATTCTCCATATCTATTATAGCATCAAAATCTTCCGTAGAAACAGCCTTTTCAATAGTAAACCGTCCGATCGCATCTCTCCTCAGCCCCGACAAATGAGAGGGAACACCCAGTTTTTCACCTATTTCCTCCGCTAAAGTTCTAATATACAGCCCCCTTGAACATTTAACTTCAATTCTAAACTCGGGCAATTTGCAGGACACAAGATTGATTTCATGTGTCGTAACTTCGCGTGGCTTTCTGTCCACTTTCTGCCCGTTCCTGGCAAGTTTGTAAAGTGGAGTTCCTTTGTATTTTAACGCGGAATACATTGGAGGAACCTGCAAACGCTTCCCCAGAAAATCAGGCAAGATATCAATGATATCCTCTTTAAGAATATGCTTCCACTCCCCAATTAAAACTACTTGCCCCATAGTATCCTGGGTATCGGTTGATTGCCCCAGCTTGATATCAGCAGTGTACTTCTTAGGCAAATCCATAAGATAATTAGACAGCTTTGTTGCTTCCCCGGTCAGAAGCAAAACCAACCCGTGGGCAACAGGATCCAGGCTTCCGGCATGACCCATTTTTTTGATTTTTACAAACTTCTTTAATTTTCGAATACAATCATATGTCGTAATTCCCCTGCTTTTGTTCACAGGTATAACCTTGTTATTTAAACTATCCTTCAATTGCACTTGATCTCCAAGCTGGTTTTTTCATTACGACGACGTAAGAAATATCTCGCGGAAACCACTAATAACAATGTCCCTGCTTTTCTCCAGATCATAATTAATTGTTAATCCAGCGGCTTTGTTGTGTCCACCCCCGCCGTGCTTTTCCGCGAAGGAAGCAACATTCAGATGATTTAAAGAACGAAGGCTGGCCCTTACTTGTCCTGGTTCAATTTCTCTTAGAAAGGCAACCAATTCAACTCCCTCAATTGCCATGGCATAATCTATAAATCCTTCGGTATCCTCTACTTTAGCTTGAAATTCCTCCAGTATGGAATTGGTCAATTCCATAACGGCAATCCGTCCATTATCAAATAATTGTAAATTAGCAAGAACACGCGATAACACCTTAAAAGACCTAAATTTTTTCATATAAAAGAATTTTCGTGTTATTTCACTCGCCCGCGCCCCATATTCAACAAGCTTAGAGGCTACAAACAGCGATTCCGCGTCTGTATTCTGAAACTTAAAACACCCCGTATCCATCACAATCCCCATATATAGGTAATCAGCAATCTCCGGTGTTATAACATTTCCATCCATAGAGGAAAGTAAATAATAAACCAGAATGGCTGTCGCAGCCGTTTTATCTTTAATAAAATTAATTGATCCAAATCTTTCGTTCGTGGGATGGTGATCTATATTTACTATGATTCTTTCGTCATCCGCGGTAATAATATTGCCGCCTCTCTCAAGTGTCGGGGTATCCACAACAAACGAAACATCGTATTGATAGCTTTTGACCTCTTCTTGGGAAAGAAGCAATCTCATGCGCGGAAGCGCGTTATATTTTTCGGACACAATCCCTGGAATGTAACAACCAACCCGCTTATCCATAGTTTCAAGCAAGGCGGCAATAGCCAACATTGACCCAACACAATCACCATCAGGATCAACATGAGCAATCAGCAGAAATTTTTTATGCTTTTTGATTAACGATATAATTTCGCTAAATATTTTTTCATCTTTATCACTACTCAATACCGCTCTCCCCTCCTGAATTCTCTTCGTTGCTATGAATCTCCCTGATTACTTTTTCTATCCTCATTGCATTATCAAGCGATTTGTCATATATGAAAATAAGTTCCGGTATTAACTTCATACGCATGTGGTTTCTAAGTTCACTCCTTATATACCCTTTGCAACTCGTCAGCCCTGCTCTAACATCCTCCCTTTCATCTTTCTCCCCTATAATATTATAGTAGATTTTAGCAACAGAGAAATCATCCGGAGCCTCTACTCTTTGTATAGAAACATTGGAAACTCGGGGATCCTTAACTTTACGCATGATCAACTCCGCCACAAACTCACGTATTGCTTCCCTCTTTCTACCTTTGTACTTACTGCCCATTTCAATCTCTTCCTCTATAAATAATCTATTTCGCTATCAGTGCATATTATTCTGTAACCCCTGTCAAAGAACGATGTGGAAAACCGGAGGATCTTGTCCAACCCCTTTATGTTTTTCACACCCGCCACAATCAAAAACCCGATACGCTGCCATTTATTCTGAAAATCTGTTTCGCAAAAGGCTATACCAAACCTTCTTCGAAACCTGTCTTTAACATTGTTAAGAATAATCCTTTTTTCTTTCAGAGAAGAGCAACCGGGTAAATAAAATTTCGTTACTAAACTTACAAACAGTTTTTTCACATTCTTAAATAGATCTGCTTCTCTCCTCCTCAACATAGAATTGGAGAATATCCCCTTCTTTCACCTCGTCAAATCCCTCTATTCCTATACCACATTCAAATCCACTGTTTACTATTTTTACATCATCCTTGAATCTTTTCAGGGAAGAAATCACTCCTTTAAAAATAATCTCTTTTTCTCTTTCAACTCTAATAAACGCATTCCGGGTCACTTCGCCGGATTTCACGAACGAACCTGCAACCACTCCAATTTTTGATACACCGAAAACCTGACGAACCTCAGCAACACCAATCTCTTTTTCAATAATCTCAGGTTCAAGTAAGCCCGACATTGCGTCTTTAATATCCTCGATTGCTTTATATATAATCTCATAAAAACGGACATCAATTTTCTCCGCCTTCCCCAATTGCCCCGCAGAAGGAATAATTCCGACATGAAACCCAAGAACAACAGCATTGGAAGCGGAAGCGAGAAGAATATCCCCTTCGTTAATCAACCCCACGCCAACATGAATTGGTTTAATCTTTACCTCTTCAGTATCAAGGCCCTCAAGACTGTCAACCAAAGCTTCAAGAGAACCATCAGTATCTGCTTTAATTATGAGCGGCAACTCCTTGATTTCTCCGGCCTTGATCTGATCGTATAGATCCTCTAGAGTTATTTTATGTTCAATTCTTCTTTCTCTTTCTCTGCGAATTTGTTGTCTTTTGCCTGCTAGTTCCCTGGCGGTTTTTTCCTCCTCGACCTGGATAAAGATATCCCCTGCTTGAGGAATACCATTGCTCCCCATAACAATAACTGGAGTAGAAGGAGGAGCTGACTCAATCTTTCTATCGCGTTCATCCAGCATAGCTTTAACTCTTCCCGCATAATCACCTACCAGAAAATTATCAGCCACCCTGAGTGTGCCCTGCTGTATAAGAACAGTACAAATAATACCGCGGCCTTCCTCTTTTCTTGCTTCAATCACAGTCCCCTGTACCATGGCCTCGGGGTCGGCCTTTAACTCCATCATTTCAGCCTGAAAAAGTATCATTTCCAGAAGACGCTCAACCCCTTCTCCAGTCTTCGCTGAAATCTCGGCCGCCATTACATTCCCCCCAAATTCTTCAAGAACAAGGTTATGTTCGAGAAGCTCTCTCTTGACCTTTTCAACAGAAGCATTTGGAATATCTATCTTGTTGATAGCTACGATGACAGGAACATTTGCTGCCCGCGCATGGTTAATTGCCTCAACTGTTTGAGACATAACACCATCATCCGCGGCTACTACAAGTATTACTATATCAGTTACCTGAGCCCCTCTCGCTCTCATGGCCGTAAATGCTTCATGGCCGGGGGTGTCGATAAAAGAAATCTCTTTATTATTTATCTCAACCTCATAAGCCCCAATATGCTGTGTTATCCCCCCTTTCTCTCCTGCTATTATATTTCTCTTACAAATATTATCCAATAAAGAGGTTTTTCCGTGGTCTACATGCCCCATAATCGTAACTACAGGAGCCCTGTGTACCATACGTTCGGAATCAATCTGTTTTATTTCTTTTTTAACCAGATTACGGACATCTGCTTCTTCAAATTTGATTTCGTAACCGTACTCATCCGCGATCAATGACATCGCATCTGAGTCGAGTCGCTGATTGATAGTAACCATCATTCCAAGGTTCATGCATTTTTGAATAATCTCCGTGGGGTCAACATCAATATGCCGCGCAATATTTAAAAGTGTAGAATATTCCGGCAGTTGTATAACATTTTCCTCTTCCACGATTTCTTCTGATTTTTTCTTTCGTTTATGCCTCTTTGATTTTCTGGTAATTTCCATTTTCGCCAGAGTTCTTCTTACACTTTCTTTTACGGCTTTCTGATCTGCTTCCTTCTTCTGTTTTTTTGCCTTCGGAGTTTTTCCCTTTCCGTCATCCCTTTTAATTTTTTTCTTGTCTGGTTTCTTCCATTTCTTTCCCTCAGGTTTCTTCCATTTCTTTTCCTCAGGTTTCTTCTTTTTCCTAACAACCTCTGCCGCATCGTCCTTTACCTTTTTAAAATGGCGGTTGAGCATTGCTTCAACATGTTTTTCCACAGTACTCATATGGCTTTTAACAACAACCCCTTCTTTAACAAGAAGTTTAATCAAAGCCTGGCTTGATATACCATACTTTTTCGAAAGCTCATACACTCGGATCTTCGTCAATAGACCTCAGCTCCCTCCAGATATAATTCGGTTATTATTCTTCAACATCATCCTCTACCTCTTCAGAATGAAAGGACGATTCAGAATATTCTTCAGGTTCACCGTCTTTTGTTCTATCTTTATCGTCTTCTATCTCGGTATCGTCTTCCTTCAGGTCCGAGGTATCAATATTATCCAACTCTCCTTCGTCGTCTTCTTCAATCTTGCCAAACAGTTCCTCTTCGGTCGGAATCACTTCCTTTTCCATTTCCTCTTTGGCCTCAATCATCTTTTCGCCAAATATTTTCTCCTCCATGCCTTTATCTTTTTCTATTTCTTTCTTGATAAGTTCTTCCAGCGCTTTGTCCAGTTCTACCATAGTTTCAGAGGCTCTCGCTTTGAGATTATTAACAGTTTTTTCGCCTACTCCCTTTATCTGGCTAAGTTCCTCAACGGTAGTATGATGCAGTTTTTGTACAGTCAATATTCCAACATTTCTTAATTTCTTGGCCAATATTTCGGTCACTCCATACATTTCAGAGATATCCATTAAAAGCTTCTGCTCCAGCTTACTTCTTCTCTCGGTTTCCTTTACGGTAGCCAAATTTATTTTCCATCCGGAGAGTTTAGAAGCCAACCTAACATTTTGACCCTGCCTGCCGATTGCGAGCGAAAGCTGATCTTCTTCAACAATTACCAGAACAGTTTTTTCCGCTTCGTTGAATCGCAATCCGGAAACCTTGGCCGGCGCCAGCGCGCGAGAAACGAGCTCAGAAGAAACCTCGCTCCAGTTAACTATATCAATCTTTTCCCCATGCAATTCATTAACGACTGCTTGAACACGAGATCCCTTCATCCCAACGCATGAACCTACCGCATCAACTTTATCGCTTCGCGAGCTAACAGCAATTTTTGACCTTCCTCCCGGTTCCCTGGCAATAATTTTTATTTTAACATCTCCATCAAAAATCTCAGGAACCTCCTGTTCAAACAATTTCACGAGGAACTGACCGCTGGTTCTTGAGAGAGTGATCAAGGGACCTTTAATATCTTTGTCAACATCAACGATACATGCCCTTATTGTGTCACCCTGATTATATCTTTCTTTTCTTATCTGTTCACTATAAGGAAGATATGCTTCAGCTCTTCCTAGATTAACAAGTATATTACCTCTATCGACCTGCCTGACTGTGCCGGATACAATACTCCCAACCCTGTCACTATAATCCGCGTAAATTCTATCTCTCTCTGATTCCCGCACTCTTTGCATAAGAACTTGTTTTGCCGTCTGTATAGCATTCCTGCCGAATTGTTCAATAGGAAGTTCTTCTGTTATTTCTTTCCCAACTTCAGCATTCTCATCCAGCTTCAACGCCTCTTCCAATGTTAACTCTATAGCCGGCGATTCCACTTCTTTCACAACTTTGTAGTTACGATAAACTTCCAGAGTACCGTTCGCCTCATCAATATGCACGCTGATATCCGCATCTACTCCATACTTCCGTCGCGCCGCCGAAACAAGACTGGCTTTGACAGTCTCAATAAGAGCATTCTTGTCAATTCTTTTTACGCGTACTACCTGCGAAAAAGCGTTAAAGAATTCCGATTTCATAACACCTCTTTTCTAAAACTCACCACACTCTGTTTTATTGTATTCCAGTTAATGAAAAGTGTCAAAATCTTTTCACCTTGCGTTGTGTTTCTTCTTGCCTTTTTTTCTCTTTCCAATATTTACAGATTGCCCATACAGGTTGGCCTTAATTATTCTATCAAATTTAATTCTGACATTACCTTCTTCTAAAGCTAACACCACCGAGCTTTCATTTGATTTTGATATTTCCCCAATAAGAGACTGCTTGTTTCCTTTCTCGTTAATAAATTGAACCTTAGCCTTTTTCCCCTGGAATCTGGTAAAATGATCGGGTTTTACAAGCGGCCTCTCAACACCGGGAGAAGATACTTCAAGATTATAAGGACCGGAAACTTCATCTAAATTATCAAGGATAAGCCCTAGGGATCTTGAAACGCTTACGCAATCGCTTATGGTAACATTTCCGTCAGGATGATCAATATAAATCTGCAATATCCTGCGATTACCTCTCGGGAAAGAATCAGTCTTAATAAGTTCAAATCCCATATTCCCAAGTTCCTCTTCGAGAACTTTATTTATCTTTTCTTCAACCGACATATAAACACTCACCAATACCCTCAAATAAAACAAAATAGGGCGCTTCCGCCCTATCTACCTACTATACTATACCTACCCAAATTACAGTTAAAAAGCAAGGGAAATATTATTCTTACACATTAAACCTGACAGATCACTAAAGGAATGTCAATTCCAGCAACTCGATCACTGCTGCCAAATAAATTCCAGAACAACCGTACCAACAGCGCTAAGACTCTCCTTTGAACATTTATCGGGAGTATCCCCAAGGGTGTGCCAATACGGATAATCAAAATCTATCAGATCTACCGAGGGAATCCCCCTTTTAACAAATGGCAAATGATCATCGATAAGTGATACGCCTTCTTCATCCATGAATTCAGAAAGGTTTAACCTACGTGCTATTGAATATATTTCTTCCAACAGATCAGCTGAAACAACTCTGGAGTAACCCTCTTTCTTAATTTCAACATCTTTTTCCCCAATCATATCAAGGATAATCACTGCATAAGGACGATACCCCTTCATATGGGAAGCAAAATAGGACGAACCCAAAATATAATCCTCGGGTACGCCTTCTCTCCCGGAATCCTCTCCATCAAAAAAGACGATATCAATTCCAATAGGAGAATTTGATTTCCCGAGCTGCCTTGCTATTTCAAGCAGCACTGCCACACCACTCGCGCCATCATTAGCGCCGATGATAGGGGTATTGCGATTTGAAGGATCGGGATCGTGGTCAGCAAAAGGCCGGGTATCGTAATGAGCGCCAAGCAAAATTCTTTTTTTGCTGCCTGTATTAAAATTCCCTATGATGTTTACAAGATTTAAGGTGTCGCCGGTAGTCAAAACAGCATCAAAGGGCTGCACGGAAATATTGGCTCCGAATTCCTTCAACTTGGAAACCAAATATCTCTGTACAAGCTTATGTCCTCTCGTGCCGGGATTACGCGCTCCTATATCACATTGATCCATAAGAAATCCAAAAGATGTATCACTATTGAATTCTGGCAACTCAGAAGAGGAACATCCATATTCCAAAGTTACACTAACAAGAACACAAATGATAAACACACAAAGAAATGGTCTAGAATTCAACATTCGCTGTTGCATGAACACCTACCTGTTGATTTATATATCCATAAATTCCACCCGCTGTACGGGAATAATTAATCGACAAACTTCCAGTAATAGCTTGGCTGAACCCATATGTAAACATAGGCGCAACCCTCAATGTTGACATCGCAGGGCTGTTATAGCTCTCACTGGTAGAATACGCTATAGCAAGGTTTGAGGTCAACTTACTCTTGAATTTAATTTTCTTGCCCCCCAAAAATGGGAGAGGAATCCCGAATCCTTTCTTACCACTGATATCATATCTCAGATTAATACTTGCTGACCATGACTTATTCCACATCTGCTGATTTTTAATATCCTTGTTTTCCTGTGAATAACTCATTGAAATCGTAGAATTAAGGGTATTTTTCCATATAAGAATCCAGTTGGGAGATACTTTATATAATGTATTATTGAAAGTTTCACTGATAGACTGCCTTCGAGTAAAATTTAAACTTAAAGTACTTATCTCTATAAATCTATTTATTAACCCCAGCCTTTCGAGCCCCGTCCAGCTAAGTCCGATCTTGGGCCAGAGAATATTCCTCGTCTCGTTTTTACGGCCGTTTGATTCCCTGAAATTACTCGAAATATTGTATCCTATATCAAGATTCAAATTAGCGGTTATATCTACTTTTGTATCCATATTCAATGAGAACTTTTTTAATAATGAGACCGGTATTTTTTCTTCCTCTCCAGTAGCTCCGAAGGCTCCACTTTCATCCGTTAATCCCAATTGATAACCAATGCCGGCACGATCATAAAGTTGCTGATATGAACTGCTCTTTGCTAGATCAATCCGTGTATTTATAGGACTAACCCTTCCCATCAAATCGAGAAATTTCTTCACAATAATCAATTTATCAACTACTTTGCCCCCTGTAGTATCAGCTTCCGCATATTTTGCCTCCCCCTCTTTTTCCTCAGATAAATCCTCCTCCTGCCCTCCCTTTCCAAATCTTCTCCAACTCCCCGGAAGAAGATTGAGATAATCCACCCCCGAATCTCCTCTAATATATTTTCTTTCATATAAAAGCGCTTTCTCTTCTTTGCTTAAATCTTTTCTTAGATACCTCCTGTCAATCAGGATAATAAAATCTATATTTTCTCCTGCCACATTTTTGGCTTTAGGTTCAACAGTTTTCGCCTTTTTCTCCTCCTTGTCAAAATGTTCAATATATCCCTTAACACCCTTAGCGTAACTACCAATATCCACCCCCAGATTGATTTTTATACCTCTATTTGAAGTAACATTTCTTGTTCCCGGGGGATCACCGGCTTTCTTTATACCCCTCAGGTTTTCTCCATAACCCGCTTTGTATTGAAATGAGGGATTGAACCGGGAGAGAATGGGCACTTTATTGCTTGGTCTAACATCAATCGACAAACCCTGGTTAAAGTCTTTCAGTATTCCGATAGGTACTCCGTGAAAATTATGGTCAACCCCCATATCCCTGCCTTCGCTTCTCTGATAACTCATTTTTACAGACTCGAAAGGATCATAAGACATGGATAAATTATTGGACCATTTAGAATCGTAATTCGAAGGTCTCTTGGTAAATTCTCCTTCCCTGATTGAATAGGAATTTCTTGTTGCTCTGCTCGCGGCTGAAGCTATTGTTATGTTAGTTAACCAATAACGCCATTTTATTCCGTTAAAAAGATCGATTGTTCGATTCTTTCCAAACTGGAGTGCGTAATTCATGCTGCCGCTCATAGACCAGGATGTATCTCTTGCCGTCGGCGAATAACTGGAGTTTTTTGAATAATTATACCCTACCCCTAGATTATCAAAGAGATGCTTCATAAGAAAATTTGAAGAACCCCTCCTGCTGAGTTTCAGATTAAACCCATAACCACATGAAGCGCTTTCAAGGCTGTCACGCACGGAACTATCACTTATTTCCACATCACTCTGAGTCATATATTTAGGCTTTGAAATTCTTTTGTTGTAACGGAAAGACATCGGAATACTAAATCCCCCCGTGGGAAGAAAATGTTCAACTTTGCTGTTTCCCGAAAATGAAAAGGAAGAGCTACTGACTCCACTCCCGCTCTTCTGCTGCAAAGACCTGAATTCCGGACCGGTTCTCTCCCAATTTCCGCTCAGAGACAGGATTCCACCCCCCAGATTAGCGGAAAAACTGGTTCTGGCCGCGTAGTCAATATCTTTCCTTACATCGGTTAAGGCTATATCATTCAACATGAATGTTGTTTGCGGAATTACTTCATCTGTTTTATTTCTTAGCCCTGTGTAGAGATGGCGTACCTTGAATAACGAAGGGTGTCCCAGTAACCTGCCCCAGTATTTTATGCCCGGAAAATGGCTATCCTGAATTGGCTTTACAACAATACTGTCGGATGCACCAATCTTCAGATTTGTAAGATCGCCCAAATTCACAAAAACATGATTCCAGCCCACGGGTGTAGAACCATCGATAGGAACTCCTATTTCATAATAATTCAAACTGTCGTAGGCAATCTGGAGAAAAAACTCAACTACATTATCATTATTTATTATACTGCCATCTGTATGATAAAAGAACTCTATCCCCTCATACTGCCCAAAGTCCTTTCCGTTTCCATAAAACCTCTTTGAAAATCTAAAAGATGTACTGTCGGCAAAATTCTCCACTTCGAAAACAAGTGATTGCTCTTTGATATCAATTCCCTCTTCCTCTTCAACATCATACGGAGAGTCGTATAAAGAAGGATTATCTTTGTTATTCATTGTTCCGGCCTTAACTCTCATCGCGGGGACGCTGCCGCTTGGCAATATATTCCCATCCAGATCACGGATATTATCATACCGCCATTTGTTGCCTACAAACTTCAATGCAGCAATTTCCAGTGTATGCTGATTCTCCCCTACTTGAATGGAATCTACGTTTTCGATCCAAATCCTCATATGTTCAATCACGTCGATTCGCGGCGCTGTCCCAAAAAGTCTCATATTACCAAGATCGAGACGATACATTCTCCAGGCCTTATTTCCTTCTACTCCGAAATCCCTTCTGACATCGATCATGGCGGAATCAGCAAGATTAAACTCCAGCGAATAATAATTATTATTCTCATCCAGCCTGCCGTTACGATTGATGTCTTCAGTATCGTGAATGGAATTTTGCACACGTGAATTGATCCCTGTATAAACCCCTCTCTCGCTGTCGTAAGTGGACTCATCAAATGAAGTGGGATACCTATCATTCGGATTGTCTCCCTCAAAACCAAAATCGTTTTCCATCGCTGTCCAGTTATAGGGATTCTCGTCATTCAAACGGTTTTCCTCGGGCTGATAATAGTCTTCATCTATCTCTCCGAAATCAATATGAACGATTCCACCTCTTGAACTCGGTTCCTCTGTAAAATCATTGACCCACATTTCCAGATACTGAGCTGTCGACAAATCCAGTCCTCCCATAAAACCCGACATTACACCACACCAGTTATCTCCCGTGGATTCGGTAATTGTTTTAAGAAACAATGTAGTTTCTCTGGTATTTTCCCTATCGTCAATTTCCGGATTTAAATCCTTCTTACTTGTTACAAGATATTCCTGCTCATCGGTAGTAGCGGGATTAAACCAATAAAATTCCATACCATCCGGAGAGGACAGAGTGATACTTGTGCTATCGGGGTCCAGAGGAGGAGAAGCCGGGCTCCATAATGTTCTTGCCAGTGTTAGCCGGTCACTATCTTCGATCCCTTCCATATTATCAATATAGGCAGTCCCTTTTGTATTTGGATTTGGAATGCTAAGGGCTACCTCCCCACCAAGATTCAATTGGCTTTCTTGATTAGTATCCACCCTTGGAAGCAAATTAACAAGAGAAGTCATCCAGGAAGGCCTGAAAACAAAATCCCCATTAACATCAGCGGCCATATTTCTACTGGGTTCCTCATCCAGATTCGGCTTATATCTGCTCGCGCCATTGGAATTGTAAAGAAACATAGCGTTTAGACGTGCGTTAGGGGAAATCTCGTAATTCGCTCCGATCCCGAGCAAAGAGTTCTTCCCTCCTCCCACTAACGGCTCTTTCTGATAGTCGATACTGATTTTCGCCCCCGGATCGCTCTGAAGTGTGCCGAGCGCCTCTCCCTTAAGGGTAACTATTCCGGACGTATAATTAATTTCATAATCAGTCCCCTTCGAAAATTTTACACCTCCTATCCGCACAACTTCAGTACCTTCAATTATATTAAAAGCATTAAGCTGAATCGATTTCTGTCCGCTCGTGCCCTCTATTATAATATCGAAGTAATGCGGCGGCGGCTCACTGCTGATTATCAAATCATCATAAATAGATGCATTCCTCACGAGAGATGTATCCACAACAGCCGACATTGAATCCGGCAAGTAATTGTTCAACACAACTCCAGGAGTGTTAAATGGTTCATACCACGGGAACATTAAAAAACCGTTACTGTAATCTATAACACCCTGACGGTCATCTACCTTATCATCGGGAGTTTTATCACCCATTATATTATATTGGTCCAACCCAAAGATTCGCAGATAACTGACCCCCGTTTGCTCATGAATATCCTTGCTTCCCTGAGTCTTTGTTACTTTTTCAATTTTTACATCCAGGCTTCCTCTGGTGATATTACTCATATTAAGCGCATAGATATTTCTCATCATCATATTCCAGGTTGAGGA
>JAGHBT010000326.1 GCA_021160845.1 bacterium
CTGTTGACACCAACATTAAGCCCTTCAGGATGATAGACACTGTCAACGGCATATTCGGCATCGGCAATCATACGAACCAATTCCTTGCCTTCTTTCTCCGTAATTTCCCCAAAATTATTAATATGACGATTCGCTACCACCATAATATGCCCGCTGGTATATGGAAAAGTATTTAATATTATAAACCAGTGTTTACCTCTTTTCAAAATACCAACCTTGGCATCTTCTGTCTCATCCTGAACATTACAGAAGAGACAACCGGCGTCTTTCGACATAGTAAAATATTTGCTTCTCCACGGCGCGTACACCCTATCCATCCAACATCAACCTTTCCGCTTCATCAAGCTGATCAGAACTATTTATTCCAATTACTTCAATACTATTTTCGCAAAGGAAGACACCTGTATTTTTTCTTTCATTATTTAAAACAGCTATTACATCCGTTAGGTAATACTCTCCCTGCGCGTTACCTCTATTCACCTTTTCAAGGGCTTGAAAAAGATCCTTACTTTCAAAACAGAATATTCCGCTGTTAATTTCTTTTATTTCAAGTTCTTTTTTATTTGCGTCCCGGTGTTCAACAATTCTTTCTAACCCACCCGAGTCATTATAAATTATTCTACCATAACCCGCCGGGTTTTCCATAACCGTGGATAAAACAGTGGCACTATCATTATTAACCCTGTGAAAATTTAAAAACAGCCTGAGGGTTTGAAAGTTGAGAAGAGGTGTATCACCAGTCAAAACCATGATAGTACCATCAAATCCTTCCAGAATATCCCTTGCTTGCATAACGGCATGAGCTGTACCCAACCGCTCATTCTGCAAAACAAACTCAATATTTTCCCCCTTAAATTCATCTTTAATTGAATCGGCCTGATAACCCACAACTAATACAATTTTGTCCGGATCAACTCTCCGTGCAGAGTCAACAACATAGCGCACCATCGGCTTTCCGCATACTTTATGAAGAACTTTAGCCAAGTGTGATTTCATCCTGGTACCCTCACCCGCAGCAAGAATCAAGGCTGATAAATGTGATTTATTACTCATATCCGCTCCACTCGGGAAATTCAAGAAGCACTTCTTCGACCCGATCATTCTCAACCCTGGCGGCAATATTATCAATCAAACGAACACCGCCAAGCCTGGCAGCAACAGCCATCAGGACAATACCACTTACCTCGCCAACAGCCTTCATTGTTTTACCATTAACTATCTCAGAGTATTCAACTTCAAGCCCGGCACTTTCAATAATACTCTTCATACGAGCAGTTATTTCTTTAGGGTTTCTTTCACCCATTTTAATCAATCTAAATGCATTGGACAAGGATTTATACAAGGAAGCCGCTCGTTTTTTCGCACTACTATCAAGATATCTATTTCTTGAACTAAGCGCTAATCCATTTTCTTCCCGGATAGTGTGTCCAAGAAATATCCTTACAGGAAAATTCAAGTCAGCGCTCATCCTTTGGATAACAACGGCTTGCTGCGCGTCCTTTTGCCCAAAAAAAGCCATATCAGGAGCAATTATATTAAAGAGTTTTGCCACAACGAGAGCCACTCCGTCAAAATGCCCAGGCCGAAACAAGCCACATAGATGCTCCGGGATATCCTTCACCGACACCCTGGTTCTACCTGATGTGGAATAAATATCCTTTACCGAAGGTATAAAGAGGAGATCACAACCGAGTTCTTCAAGTATAGATTGGTCTTTCTCTTCATTTCTAGGATACCGAGCATAATCCTCTTTTGGTCCAAACTGTTTTGGGTTAATAAAGATAGATACAGCGACTCTATCACATTTCTCTAGAGCCATTTTAACAAGGCTTAAATGCCCCTGGTGCAAATCACCCATCGTAGGAACAAACCCAATAATTTCACCGGTTTTTCTGAACCCGTTTATTATCTTCCTAACCTCATCAGGTGTCTTGGCTACCTTCATTACTGCCCTTTTCTTTCTTTCTCTTTTTTACCGAGTAGCTATGTTTCAGTTCAGGGAACTTGCCGTTTTTTACCTCTTTAATATAACCCGCGACTGCTTTTTTAATTCCTTCGCCGATTTGAGCATACATTTTTACAAATTTTGGTAAAGGCTTTTCAAATATCCCGAGCATATCCTGAATAACAAGAATCTGACCGTCACAATATTTTCCGGCACCAATACCTATCGTTGGGATTGATACTGTTTCCGTTATTTCTTTTGCCAACCCCCATGGAACCCCTTCGATTACTATCAGACAGCAACCCGCGTCCTCCAAATATTTCGCGTCTTCAATTAATCTTGCGGCAGATAAATTATCTGCGCCTTGAATTTTATACCCCCCGAACTGCAACAGGCTCTGCGGAGTAAGCCCCAAATGACCAACAACGGGAATTGCCGCCCTCACTATCCCTTTTATAGCATCGACACTTCTCACTCCACCTTCAAGTTTAACCCCTTCAGCCCCACCTTCCTTAACAAAACGCCCCGCGTTTCTGATGGCATCTTCCACACTCGCCTGGTAAGACATGAATGGCATATCCCCAACGACAAAAGCATTCGGTTTCGCCCTTGTAACCGCCTTTAGATGATGGATAACTTCTTCCATGGTAACCGGAAGTGTACTCTCATACCCCAACTCAACCATTCCCAGGGAATCACCCACCAGGATAAGGTCTATACCAACATCATCAATCAATCGGGTTGTGAGGTAATCATAAGAAGTAATTGCCGCTATCTTCTCGCCATTCTTCTTCATCTCTTTAAGAACACATTGTGTTATTTTCCTGCTCATCAGAAATCCTTCTCCCATGAAGGAACATAATACCTGGTTCCTTCAAACTTATCGGCAATCTGCGTAAAGAAATCGTTAAGATGTTCTCTGTTTGTAATAAAATCAAGCTGATCTGTATTCACAATAAGAAGAGGTGAATCATTGTAATGAAAAAAGAAATGGTTAAATGCCTCATTTAGATTTTTTAAATATTCCTCTTCAATATTTGTTTCAAAACTTCGTCCTCTTCTTCGAATCCGTTCCATAAGAACTTCTGTGTCAGCCTGCAAGTATACTACCAGATCTGGGCGAACAATTTTCCCACTGAGCAATGAACAAAGCTTGCTGTACAACCCAAGTTCTTCATCCCCAAGAACTACATGCGCGTAAATTTTGTCTTTTTCAAATAAATAATCCGCGACAAGAAGCTCGGCAAACAAATTCTGCTGAGCTATTTTAACCTGCTGCCTGTACCTGTTTAAAAGGAAAAATATCTGAGTCTGAAAAGCATATCCCTCAAAATCACCGTAGAATTTTTCCACAAATGGGTTATCGTTTACCTGTTCCAGAAAAAGTCTGGCTCCGGTTTCATCAGCAATCAAACGCGAAAGGGTAGTCTTGCCCGAAGCTATATTACCCTCTATTGCTATGTATTTAACTCCTTCTGATATCAATTTTTTCTTAAAGTCTTTCATATCTTTTACGGTAGTTAAAATTAATCACGGTGTCAACAACAACTAACAAACTAGTAAAGTTGAATTCTTTTCTATCAAATACCTGGAAGATATTTTTCTGACCCATCGGGATGAAGACATATTCGCGGCTATATCAACAATTCTCATATTATCCGGCGCTACAGTAAAATCCCGGCATATCTCCAACATAGGCACAATCACAAAAGAGCGCTCCCTAAATCTTGGATGGGGAATCGTCAATTCATCCTTTTTCAATACAACCCCACCATACAGAATAATATCTATATCCAAAGGTCTATCCCCACTTCTTTTTCGTCCAAAGTCCTTTTCCAGTTTTTTGCATAAGGATAAAAGTTCTAAAGGTTTCAAGCAGGTTAAAAAAACCGCGGCCGCATTAATGAATGTCCTAGAAAATCCGCCGCCAACAGGTTCGGTTTCATATAGTGAACTCAACTTCTCCAATTTGCAGTATTTCGAATCATTTATAACATTTGCAGCTCCTAAAATATTCCACTCTCTTTCTCCCTGGTTTGATCCAAATGAAAGTGTGACTATATTTACTTTACTATTCTGCTTCACGTTCGACAACAACAGCAACATGCGATAAACTGTTTGGAAAAGGTAAGGTCAATTTCCGAATCTCCGTCCTGATTTTAAAAACAGGGAAATTACTCAGCACTTCACTACATATCGCATCGGCAAGAGTTTCAAGTAAGTTGAATCTGTTGTTTTTTACTGTTTGCATGATCTTTGTGTATACTCTCTCGTAATTAACAGTATCTTCGAGAGAGTCTGTCATACATGCTTTTGTAAAATCATGATAGTATTCAACATCGATCTGAAGTTTCTGCCCGATATTTTTTTCAATAGGAGACACTCCATAATTACCAAAAACTGTTATATTCTTTAAAACAATCTTTTCTTC
>JAGHBT010000191.1 GCA_021160845.1 bacterium
GACAAAGTGAATAGCTCATTTCTGTATAATGTTTTCCCAGGGGTATATAGTTTTGATATTATCAATGTCCATTTTGTTTCTTTCAAGCGTTACAAGAATTGATTTCTCCGCATTGTAACGGGTTTTAAAGTAGCGCATCGACGTGCTGGCTGATCTTGGTATTGCAGATTTTACTTCGATAGGAATCAGCATTTCTCCACGCCGGATAATAAAATCGATTTCCTTTCCGTCCTGTGTACGCCAGAAGAAAAACTCTTTCACATCACGATTTTTAAGTAAATCAGAGAAGAAAGCGTTTTCCAGCATATTGCCGAACAGTTTATTTGGAAACTCTCTAAGCCAGAGCAGATGAGCGATGCCGGTATCATGAAAAAATATCTTAGGGGTTTTAAATAACTCCGAGCGGATATTGTTGCTAAAAGGTCTAAGAAGCTTAATGACATATGTCTGCTCCAGAATAAACAGGTATTTTTCAATAGTGGGTCTTGTAATTCCCGTTGTGTTGGAGAGCTCATTAATATTGAGAAGCTGTCCGCACTGAGAAGCTAGTACCTGAAGCAGTTTATTGAATTTGTCAATATTACGGACATTAGCTAAGTCGCGGATATCTTTTCTAATATATGTACTGACGACTTGAGATAGGTATCTTTCTCTGACTTTGACTTCTTTCTCGAGAGCAATGCGAGGATATCCCCCGTAGATGGCATAGTCAATATATGCTTTTTTCAGACGGGTAATTAGAGGAATGGAAGTTACGGGCGTGTCAATACGAATATTGATATCATGAAAACTAAGATACTCACTGAAACTCAGTGGCCGGAGCTCAAAATTTATTGTACGGCCTGTAAGTGAGTTTTTAAATTTCGATTTGATCTCAAAACTTGATGATCCCGAAACGATTAACTTGATGCTATTTGCCTGGTGATCCCTCATCAGTTTTAAAAAACCTGATGGATTGGAAAGATACTGAATTTCATCGATAAACAAAAAAAGTTTTGGCTGTGCAAGGAGGCCATTCTCTTCGAGATATGACATGAGGGCATCCGTGCCCTCGTTAAGCAGATCCAGCATTCGCATATCTTCAAGATCGAAGTAGTAAGTGTTTTCGCCCTCAATATTCAATTCTTCCTGAATAAGAAACATTAGTGAGGTTTTACCTACCTGTCTGGCTCCGTGGATGACGAGTACATCAGGAGTAGAATAAAAGGGGCGAATATCGTCAAGTATATCACGCTTAATGAGGTTCATGATATTTCCTTGGTTCAGCCTTGAAGCTAGATATATTATTAAGTATACTATACATCATATTCAATAATATGTATAGTATAGTTTTGCAAAATACAAATCCTTTTTTAATTATCCAAATAGCTATCCAACATAATCATCATTTTATTCTATGACTTATGGTGATTGATAGGTCTAAGCCGTCAGTCCTCTTGCTCAATTCAGCCGTAAATATTCTATTCCTTTGACACATTCTTGCCGAGGACCTTTTCCACATCAGTTATCTTGCCGGTTAAGCGGCCGGTTGCGCCTTTTCGGTCATCGATAGTAATAGATGTCAGCACTCGCGGTGCGGCTTTCATCATTGTATTGTGACAATCCATTATCAGTGTCATGACTTCTTCCTGAGTTCCCTCGACTGTGGTCTGCATAGCGCCCATCCTGTAGTCAAGTCCCGACTTATCGATCAATGAAATGATTTGAGCGACATACTCACTCAGGGTTTCGCCGAGCCCGAGCGGTGATATAGAAAAACTTGCCAGCATATTTGCCCTCCCTGCTTATGTTTAAAAAGGTTTCGTTTATTCAGAATTTTCATTTTCCGCGTTGATTAATCTGTTCTGAGCTATCGAAGCAAGGCCTGTTACTGCGCCAATATTCATTGATTCAAGCGCTGTGCTCGGCACGATAATTAATGAGCCCTTTTCTTTTAATCCTTCGAACAGCATATTCATTCCCCTCAGCTGCAGAGCGGTAGGATTTTTTACGTAATGCTCACTGGCCTTGGCAAACTTTTCCGCTATCTCGGTTTCAGCTGTCCCAAGAATTATTCTTGCCTGTCTTTCTCGTTCAGCCTGGGCTTGTTTACTCATTGCATTTGAAAGTGACGCGGGAATAACGATGTCTTTAATAGCCACATGCTGACATGTAACGCCCCAAGGGTTTGTATGTTCATCAAGCAAGCTTTGTAATGCTTCCGCGATTTCTCCTCGGTTATGCAACAAATCGGCTAACTCATGTTTCCCGATAATATCTCTTAACCCGGTTTGAGCAATATATGTTACTGCTGTTATGTAGTCCTGTACTTCCAGGGCGGCCTTTTCAACATCCCATACAGTCCAGTAAGCGACAGCATCGACATTGACCGGAACTGTATCTTTTGTCAGTGTTTCTTCAGCGTTGAAATCGGTGACGCGAACACGTTGATCAATCAATTTATCAATACGGTCTACTATTGGGATAATAAAGAACAGGCCAGGCCCTCTTAAGCCTGCGTATTTTCCCATTCTGAGTATTACGGCCTTTTCCCACTGTTTTGCGATTTGTATTGAAAATGAAAATAAAGTGCCAATAATAAGGATCAAAATAAATGCGCTTTTCGGCAGTATTTCGAGATAATAATAAAAAAGGAAATCAACCGCGAGAATTACCGCCAGGACTGAAAGTGATATAGGATTTACATACTTCTTCGATTCAATTGATTCATCCATTTTATATCTCCATTCGGTTTAGTTCTGAGATAAGTTCTTGACTTGTAAAGCCATAAGTTCCTGCAATAGTTAGAAATTCCCTGCAGATATTTCCCAACTTGTTTTTGCGTTCTCCCTGGGGAATCTTGACAGGGACGTTACTTATGTAGGTTCCGGTACCTTGCTGTGTCTCAAGGACATCCTTTATTTCCAATTCTTTGTAAGCCTTGCTGACTGTATTCAGGTTTACTTTCAAAAGAACAGCCAGCCCCCGGACTGTGGGGAGCTGTTCTCCTACCTGAAGCCTGCCGGAAACAATGCCGTATCTTATTTGATCAATAATCTGACGATAAAAGGGTACTCCGCTCTTGGGATCAAGTTTAAAGTCAATCAAATGGTCACCTCCTTTATTTAGTATAATGTACATCTGTTGTATTATACACATAGTAC
>JAGHBT010000087.1 GCA_021160845.1 bacterium
GAAGAAAGAATCGATAATAATATTACGAGCAAGATGGTCATAACTATAGATGGGCCGGCAGGTTCCGGAAAAAGCACAACTGCGTCCCTTTTGGCTAAACGTCTTAAACTAACATACTTGGATACTGGAGCTATGTATAGAACGGTAACCTACGCCGTTCTTGAAAATGGGATCGACCCGGAGGATGAGCAACGGGTAGCGGAAGTAGTAAGAACAATCAATCTTGAACTTGGAGGTAATGAGGAAAAGCGAACATTTCTCCTAAATGGGAAAAATGTTGAAAATGAGATAAGAGGTTCTAAGGTTTCAAATGCTGTTTCCCCCGTGAGCCGTCACGCTTGTGTACGGCGCGAAATGGTAAAATTGCAGAGAAAGATAGCGAAAAGGGGGGGGATAATAGCAGAGGGGCGTGATCTTGGGACCGTTGTTTTCCCCTACGCTCATCTGAAGGTATTCCTGGTTGCCGGTATAGACGCGAGAGTAGAGAGAAGGGCTGCTCAGCTAAAATCTATGGGGCTGGACTTTAATTCTGAAAAGATTAGGGAAAACATACTAAAAAGAGATTCAATTGATTCGACCCGTATGATAAGCCCTCTTCTTAAGGCTCCCGGCGCTATGGTTATCGATACATCCAAGATCACCATTGACCAGCAGGTGGCGTTGGTGGAAAAAAGAGCGTTGGAGAAAGCGGAATATCTATGCGGAATAGGATTTGGAAACAAAGATAACAAACTTGCAATACCCATGAAATTTTATTATCGGCTTACAGTTTTTCTTGTCAGGACGTTTTTTAAGGTTGTGTTCGGGCTCAAAATTTATGGAAAAGAAAATTTAAAATACAATGAAAACTTTATTTTTGCTAGCAATCACAGTTCTATGAGCGACCCGCTGATAGTTGGTGCATCGTTAAATAGGAAGGTATGGATACTTACAAAAAAGGAGCTTTTCAGAAATCCTCTGCTGGCAAATCTGATCAGAAAATACCATGCTATTCCAATTGATCGGGATCGTTTTGACAGAGATTCTCTATCGACTGTTATAAAGAAATTGAAAGCGAAAGAATCAATGCTGATATTTCCTCAGGGTACAAGATCGCGCGACAACACTTTGGAATTGAAGGTGGGGCTGGCGTTTATCGCTATGCATGCAGGTGCGAGTATAATTCCAATTTATCTTGGGGGATCAAATCACCTTTTAGCGACGATGATCAGACGCAAAAAACTTGAGTTATTTATAGGACCTCCAATTATGGTAAGCGGCATTAATGAATCAGACAACAGGAAAAGAGATTACAGAATTATATCATCAATGGTGCTTGAGGAAATAAGGATGCTTAAAGGTGAGTAAGAGGTTTGAAATAATTATGTCTCCTCACTCGGGCTATTGCTTTGGAGTCAAGAGAGCCATGAGGCTTCTTATGAGAGGGGTGGCAAAGTACGGTGGGGAAAATATATACACTCTTGGGGAAATAATTCATAATCCACAGGCAGTTGAAAAAATTAAAAATATGGGAGTAAGAGGGGCAAAATCTCTTCTGGATATAGGTGAGGGAGATAATGTTGTTATTAGAGCACATGGTGTTCATCCGGATATTTTGAATACAGCTCATCGAAGAAAGATAAATGTGATAGATACAACATGTCCCTTTGTAAAAAGTAGCCAGGAATATGTGCAGAGTCTTTACGCCCAGGGACGCTCTGTTATAATCATTGGAGATGCCGAACACCCGGAGGTAATAGGGATTGCAGGACATGTGCCAAGTAATGCGATTATAATAAAATCTGTTAAAGATGCCGAAGCTCTCCAAAACTTGCGCAAAGCAGGGGTGATAACCCAGACGACATTCTCCAGTGAAAAATCAAATTCAATTATTGAAGTATTAAAAAATTATATCCAGGATATTAAGGTTTACGACACAATATGTCAGGCAACTGTTGAAAGACGTAAAACAACTATGGATGTGGCGAAGAGGGTGGACATGATGCTTGTAGTAGGGGGGAAGGGGAGTTCAAACACAAAGCGATTACATGCAATGTGTCTTGATAACGGTATTATGTCAAGGCATATTGAAGTTGCAGATGAGATTGATGTTGGATGGTTCGAAGGGATTAATAACATAGGATTAACCACGGGCACATCAACACCGGATTGGGTTATTGAAGATGTTAAAAAGAGGCTTTATGAGTTAGCTGCTTCTGTATGAAACTAAGGCGATAGAATTTACTTGCGCAACGCCACAAAAAAATTTATCATAAAATACAAAAATACGAAAGGGGCGATTTATTAATGGAGGAAGAACGTACAAAATTGGACAGGGAAGAATCCCTGGAGGAAAAAAATAATAAAAAGAAGGAAGGTGATAAAGGGGAAAACCCGAAAATAGGCTATCTAGCAGAATTTGGGCAGGTGTCCACCGAGGAACTTGGAAGGGAAAAAGAGAAAATTACTTTTCTCTCGGACGGATCACTTGATGATAACATAGAAATTGTGGAGCTCAAGGAAGGCAGGATCATCACCGGGAAGGTTTATTCCGTTGATGAAAAGGAAGTCATACTTGATATAGGTTTTAAGAGTGAAGGAACAATTCCTATATATCAGTTTCGTGACTGTACTGAAGTAAAAAGAGGTGATCAATTCGATGTTTTCCTTGAAAAATTGGAGAACCAAGACGGCTTGGTTGTTCTTTCCAAAACAAAGGCTGATTTCCATAAAGCCTGGAACACGATTAAAGAAGCGTATGATAATGAGGAAACGGTTAACGCGATTGTCGACAGGAGAATCAAGGGTGGCTTGATGGTTAAGTTGATGGGAGTTGATGCTTTTCTGCCAGGTTCCCAAATAGCTTTAAGGCAAATTCCTAACCTTGAGGAATTAATCGGCGAAGAGATGGAATGCCGGATCATTAAAATAAACAAGCGCAGGCGTAATATTGTTGTTTCCAGGCGCATTGTTCTTGAAAAGCTTAGGGAAAAAGAAAAGAAAACGCTTCTTGACGAACTTGCAATTGGAGAAGTTCGTGAGGGTATTGTAAAGAATATTACTGACTTTGGCGCTTTCGTGGATCTTGGCGGCATTGACGGTCTACTTCATTTAACAGATCTTACATGGGGAAGGATAAGTCACCCGTCAGAGTTTGTCGCGATTGGTGATAAACTTCAGGTTAAAATACTTGATTTCGAAAAAGAACGTGAAAGAATTTCCCTTGGGCTTAAGCAGCTTACCCCTTATCCCTGGGATGATGTTGAGAAAAAGTTTCCTGTTGGGGATGTAGTAAAGGGAAAGGTTGTTTCGATAACGGATTACGGAGCTTTTGTGGAATTGGAAAAGGGTGTTGAGGGACTTATTCATATCTCTGAAATGTCATGGACCCGCCATGTAAAGCACCCATCCAAGGTCGTAGGAATTTGTGACCAAATTGAGGCGGTTGTTCTTAACGTGGATAAGGACAATGAAAAAATTTCTCTTGGCTTAAAGCAACTTGAACCTGATCCATGGAAGTCACTTGCAAAGAAATACTCTCCCGGAACAAAATTGTTGGGAAAGGTCAGAAACCTAACGAACTTTGGGGCATTTGTAGAAATAGAAGATGGAATAGATGGACTTGTTCATATTTCTGATATGTCATGGGCAAAAAGGGTTCGTCATCCCTCTGAAGTGCTTAAAAAGGGACAGGAAATTGAGGTTGTTGTTCTTGACATTGACGGCGACAAACGGCGTATCAGTCTTGGGATCAAACAGGTTCAGGAAAACCCCTGGGAAAATCTAGCGGAGGAATTTGCAGTTGGCAAAGAAACTCAAGGCAAAATATCCAGGTTACTCGACCGCGGAGCTGTTGTTGAAATAAAAGATAATGTTGAGGGATTTGTTCCACTTTCTCATATGGGGGTTGAGAACTTGAAAAAGCCTTCTCTTTATTTCAATACAGAATTTATGGTTCCGCTCAAGGTTATCAAGATGGATTCTCCCAATAAGAAGATTGTCCTGAGTATTAACGCCTATTTTGAGGACAAGGACAAATCAGAATATGAAAAATTCCTTAAAGGGTTAAAAACTCCTGATCCATCCGAACTACTGGAGGAAGATGACACCGAGATTTCGTCTGAAGAAGATTACATAGGCGATGATGAAGAATTAGTTTCTGAAACTAAACCGGAAGAAGCTCATGTTGAGGATAATGCTCCATTAGAAAAGGATGATAAAGATGAAATGGAGCAGAAGGTAAGTGAAGCGGTGGATGAAATGTCTCCTTCCGAACCGGATGAAGCCGAGGAAATTGCACCTGTGGATGAAATGTCTCCTTCCGAACCGGATGAAGCCGAGGAAATTGCACCTGTGGATGAAACGTCTCCTTCCGAACCGGATGAAGCCGAAGAAATTGCACCTGTGGATGAAACGGAGAAGGCTTCAACTGATGAAAAGGAAGCGTCTTCAGCTGAAGTTGAAATTTCAGGAGATGCAACTTCGGATGATAATCCTGAGGACAAAAGTGACGAGGAGACAAAAAAGTAAAGCAACATGAATCTGCATCTTTGTAAAGTTTATGAGGGTGGAATTTCCGCCCTCATTTCTTTAATCTTGGGTTAGTAGCGGGAAATGGAAGACGGGCGCGCAAAAAGAAGAAAGACATTTTCAATAAAAACCCTAGGTTGCAAATTAAATCAGTACGAATCTGAATGTCTTCGTTATAATCTAGAAAAAATGGGATTTGAATTCCGTGAGTTTTCTGAAACTGCGGATTTTTATATCATAAACACCTGCACTGTAACGGCCAAAAC
>JAGHBT010000236.1 GCA_021160845.1 bacterium
TTACAGGGATCAGGGTTATCATGTGGCGATTATGGCGGATTCCACCTCGCGTTGGGCTGAGGCTCTGAGAGAGCTTTCCGGGCGTATGGAAGAGATGCCTGCTGATGAGGGTTATCCGGCGTATCTACCGACAAGGCTGGCGGAGTTTTATGAAAGAGCGGGGATGGTTTTGACGAATTCAGGATATAAGGGTTCAATTAGCATCGTGGGATCTGTTTCGCCCCCGGGAGGAGATTTCTCCGAGCCTGTCACGCAGCATACAAAGAGATTTGTCAGGTGTTTCTGGGCGCTTGACAGACAACTTGCCAACGCGCGCCATTATCCAGCCATCTCATGGCTTGACAGCTACAGTGAATATGTCGACGAGATAAGCGATTGGTGGCAGGAAAGATCCGGTGACCAATGGGTGGAACTTCGCAGCAGGATAATGGATCTTCTTCAGCAGGAAGGGAAATTACAGCAGGTTGTAAAATTGGTCGGGCCGGATGTTCTCCCCGATACAAAGAGAATTGTGCTCGAGACATGTCTGATGTTCCAGAACGCATTTTTACAGCAGAATAGTTTTGACAAGATCGATATGTACTGTACTCCTGAAAAACAACTTAAAATGTTGCAGGTCATCCTGGATTATTATGAACTTGGATTGGAGAATATCAAAAGGGGAGCCAATATACATCAGCTCAAGGAATTGAAAGTTGTATCTCAAATCAACAGAATCAAGTTTACAGTCTCAAACGATGAAATTGATAAGATAGATGAAATAAGGGAGAATTTAAGACATTCCATGAAAGAGATTGAGGATATGTTTGATTAGGAAATGGTGAAGTTATGACGGAAAAGAGTATCGGCAGCGGTAGAGAATACATAGGAATTGAAGAGGTTTCAGGTCCTCTTGTAATGGTAAAGGGGATTCATAATGTAGGGTATAATGAGCTAGCCGAGGTAATAGACCCCGCTGGAAATATCAGGCTTGGGATGATACTCGAAACCAGTGAAGGTGCGGCTGTGATTCAGGTATTCGAAGGGACATCAGGGCTTTCCATACCCAAAACGAGAGTGCGGTTCAGCGGGGAACCCTTAACATTCGGGGTTAGCGAAGAGATACTCGGGAGGGTTTTTAATGGGCTCGGACAACCGATAGATGGAGGGCCACCGCCCAGGGAAGATCTCAGGATGGATGTTAACGGTCTTCCGATTAATCCTACGGCTAGAGAGTATCCACAGAAATTTATTCAGACCGGTATTTCCGCGATCGATGGAATGAATACACTTGTGCGTGGCCAGAAACTGCCAATTTTTTCCGGTTCAGGACTTCCACATAACAAAATTGTTGCTCAGATAACGCGCCAGGCAAAGATAATTGGGGAGGATGCGTCATTCGCCGTGGTCTTTGCCGCTATGGGGATAAAACACGACGTGGCAAATTATTTTATAAAAAACTTTGAAGAATCCGGTGTTCTGGAAAAGGTTGTACTTTTCTTGAATCTAGCCGATGATCCGTCTGTAGAAAGACTTGTAACTCCTCGTACCGCGCTTACGGCGGCGGAGTTTATGGCTTTTCATATGAACATGCATGTACTTGTGATTCTGACCGACATGACAAATTACTGTGAGTCACTGAGGGAAATTTCCACAATACGCGAGGAGATACCGAGCAGGAAGGGCTATCCGGGGTATCTCTACAGTGATCTCTCAATTATTTATGAGCGCGCCGGAATGGTTAAGGGGATTGAGGGTTCGATCACCCAGATGCCTATTCTGACAATGCCCAACGATGATATTTCACATCCCGTTCCGGATCTCTCAGGGTATATCACCGAAGGTCAGATAGTTCTTGAAAGGGAACTGGATCACAGGAATATTTATCCGCCGATAGCGGGGTTGCCATCTCTCTCGCGTTTGATGAAGGATGGTATTGGCGAGGGTATGACGAGAGGGGATCACGCGCATGTCGCGAGCCAACTCTTCGCGGCCTATTCTCACGTAAAGGATGTAAGGGCTCTTGCCGCAGTTATAGGAGAAGAGGAACTCACGCCGTTGGACAAGATATACCTCGAATTCGGAGAAAGGTTTGAACGTGACTTCTTAAGTCAGGGTGAGTATGAAAACAGGGATATTATTAAAACCCTTGATATAGGTTGGAGTATTTTATCCTTTTTACCGAAGGAAGAACTCTACAGAATTTCCGAGGAGGAAATTAATAAGTATTATGGTAAGGAATAGTAAGTTCTCAAGTGGCAAACGGCTGATTTATAGCGGAGCAATGGGTGTATGGCAAAATATGAAGTAGCGCCGACAAAAACAAATATGATGAAAATTAAGCGCGAACTGGGGTTCGCCAAAGAGGGATGGAAACTCCTTGACCAAAAAAGGAAGATTCTTATTGTGGAACTTATGGGGCTTATTGACCGTACTGTCGAAGCTCAGCGAGAAACGGAAAAGAGGTTGAATGAAGCCTTCGAGGCACTTGATCAATTGACACTCCGTATGGGAAGAAGGGAGATAAGCCTTGTAGCTCCCGGGGTGAATATTAAATCTGATATTTCTTTCTCGCAGAGAAGGGTAATGGGAGTTTCTCTTCCGAGCGTAAAGGTTAAGTTTAGGGATAATCCCCCCTATTTCGCGGCCCCGGAAAGCAGCATCTGGATTGATGAAACGATAAAGAGATTTCGTGAAGTGCTTCATCTTCTTGGCAATCTGGCTGAAGCGCGAATTTCACTTATGAGGCTGTCCCGTGAAGTGGCGAAGACGATCAGACGCGTTAACGCCCTCGAGAAAATATTTATTCCTGATTATCAGGAAACATTGAAATATATTGAAATGGCTCTGGAAGAATCGGAAAGGGAAGCGTTCTTTGTTCTTAAATTGGTCAAAGACCGTCTTGCCCGCAGAAAAGGGGAAGTTAATGGATAATGTAAATCCCTTACATAATATTCTTCTCTATGTCGATGGAAGCGAATCATCTGTTTTGGCTGCCCGTATGGCTATTACGATGGCAAAGGTTTACGGGAGCAACCTGCGTGTGATGTATGTTGTGAATGAAAGCCTTTTAAACGAGCTTCTCAAAGCGAAGATTTTTGTAAAGGTTGAGAAGATGGATTACGAAAGGGATATTGAGGATGATGCGAAACGGTATTTGAATTATGTTAAAAAACTCGCTGAGGGTAAGGGAGTGCAGTTAGATACTGTTCTTCGTAAAGGTGTTGTTTATGAGGAAGTGCTGCGGGAAGTAAAAGAGTATGGAGCTGATCTTGTTATTCAGGGGGAACTTGGCGAGGTGCAGAGCTTGAAAGATTCATTCTATGAAGAGGGCGAACGAATATTAAGAAAGGTTTCCTGCCCGGTGATGGTTGTGAGAGGAAAAGAGAAAATAGAAAGTATCTTTGAAGCCCTGTAGATTATTTTAAACGAAAAAAGTCTGCTCCTTGCGTTTCTTATCTGAATTAATTAAATTTCGTCTATTATGGATCCGGACGCGGGATACATCTTCGAAGGCAGGATATGAAATGAAATTAACAGACCATATTACACCAGAGTGTATTAAGACCGATCTTATAGCTGAAGATAAGGATGAAGTTATAGAAGAGCTTGTGGAAACACTTTCCAATAGCGTGGAATGTTGTGATGCAGATGTGATTCTTCATGCTGTTATGGAGAGAGAAAATGAGGGAAGTACCGGTTTGGAAAAGGGCGTTGCTATTCCTCACGCGAAATGTGAAAAGGTAGACAGATTGAGGATTGTAATAGGTATTTCCAGGGAAGGGATCGATTTTGATTCCCAGGACGGAAAGCCGTCCAGGATTTTCTTTCTGATGATTGCGCCTCCATCAGAGGCGGGGCCGCATGTTCAGGCTATTGCCAAAATTGTCAAGATGGCTAGCATTGAGGGAGTTATAGAAAAACTTATTAAAGCCGGGAATGCCGAGAAGGTACTTGAAATTATTGACAATGTTGAAAATGGCGGTTAGCAGTTTTTCTGTTAATAGTATCCTATGAAAAATTTGAAGTCGAAAAAGTTGATTGGGTATTACGGGTTTCCCAGACGTTCTACTCTTAGATCAGCAAGAGAGCGGTTTGGCCGTGACCTGGAGTTTGTGGATCTGGATGTCGCGCTTGGTGCTCCTGATTCAAGAGTCATCCAAACCACTACTTGCCGAATTACCGCTAATATTGTGGATAACGCGATCGAACTTTCAAGGAATATAGTGGCAATTGTTGCCGATGTGGGAGAAGGAAAATGCGATCGTGGAAGGTATGCTGCGTTCCTTTTAAGAGAAGCGGGGTTTAATGTGATTGAGTCGCGCTTTCCTCCGGAAGAGTTCGAAGATAGATCTCTTGTTTATTCCACTTCTGAGGGTTCTTTGGCTGAGAGAGTCGACAGAATAATGGGGACTGTTATTCACCCTTCTTCTTCCGTCGACCAGACGCGGGCGTGCAGCCCGACTCATGGTTTTTGGGGTGTTCCCCCTCACGATTTCAGGATTTTGGATATTTTCCCGCCGACAACGCATATATATGGTTGGACAAGGTGTGTTGAAGCGGGGAACCCCGGCGATTTGGAGATGGAGTGCTATGTGGACAAAAATGTTCCCACGGTGTTTTTTACGCAGAGTTTCTGTGCTAAACAGGATTTAGCGCATCATCTGGCTGAGAAACATGACGGACTTTTTGTCGACTGCCATCGTAATGTGAACAATTCAATACTTTCGAAGGTGGAAGCCTTTATTAAGCTATCTTAGTTAAAAATGAAGAACCCGTATTTTTCTTGAGTCTGTATGGAGAAAAAAGTGAAACTCGCCGATTGCGGAAGCACCTGGACAAAAATACTTGATGTAGAATCGGATTCGCTGGAAATAATCACAACGCGCGAGATGGTACAAAGAAATGATCCGCCTTTTGATATTGCCACGGGGCACAGCGCTAAAAAGAGATGCGGGAAATTCAAGAATGAACTGTTGGCATTGGCTGAAGGCGCCCTTTCTCTTGTAGATAAGGACGACTTTTCGATTGTTGATGTAGGGGGAAGAGATATAAAGTATATAAGGTTCAAGGGCGGGAAGGTTAAAAAGATTGACTGGAATCTTGCCTGTGGTGCGACTACCGGCGCGACGATTGAACTTCTCGCGAAGTATTACGAGATCGATCTTTCCTCTCTTGGATCGGTCGATACCTGGATAAATGTAACGTGTGGGGTGTTTGGAATGGAGAGGGTTTTGGAGTCCGTATCAAGCGGAGAATCTCCCGAAAGAAGCGTAGCCGAGTTTATACACGGAATGGTTCGCAATGTGTTTAATTTCACGCAAAGGCCTTCTGAACTTTATTTGTCAGGAGGGTTCTGTGATAATAAATGTTTTCTTGATTCAATGGATAAATACTGTAAAACTATACCCCTCGGGAGAGCCGTTCTCATTGAAGGGCTTAAAGAGAAGTGAAGTGTTAGGAATTGAAAGGGGTAGAAGATCATGATATTTCTAGAGGGCTTTAATATTTTTACCGAAAGTAAACGGGGAAGTTTATTCCAAGTGGAAGTTATAATTCTTTTTCTAATTATTCTTCCGGGTCTTTTGCTCTCTTCCTGTCGAAGGCTTGAGTTTTCCACGATAGATTTTCAGGAAAGAGAACAATACCCCGGTGCCGGCATTGGAGTTTCTGCTCAATTTCTTTCTGATCCTGAAGAAATAAACCAGCTTTTTCATACCTTTCTTCCCGATTCAGGTATTATTCCAGTGCAGGTCGGAGTGCGGAATAATGATACAACATCGATTGTAATAAATGGATCTTCTTTCCCCGGTCTACGGGAGAAAATTGGCGGAATATCACTTGTGGTAGAAGGAGAGGAGTTTATACCTCTTAATCCATTTGAGGTTATGGAAACGATACTTGGCGATAAAGTTCATGGATACAGGCAAAAGGGTTTCGGGAGCCTTGTAGCAGGTACCATATTCCCACCCCTGGGTAGCTATTATATATATGATGAAGCTACCAGAGGCAGGGTGTATCGAGGGCTTGTGGGCAATTCTTTTTACAGGCTCGATGAACAGTATTTCTTCCAGCCTCTCAGCCTGGAACCGGGTGAGGAAAAGACGGGGTATCTTTATTTCCCCCTCCCCATGGAGATTTCGCCGTACGAAATTGTTTCTGTTCCCGGCGGGAAGAAAGGGGATAAAATCCTTAAAGAAATCAAAGTCAAAGATCATTACGATGTTCTGCTTTCAATCAAGACAAAAGCCATCCCAGCCAAGTCGGATTTTGGCTTAAACGGTAGTCAACAAAATATTCTTTCCTTCTATGATATTTGTTTTGACAAGCAAGAATATGGTGATATCGGAAAAATCTCAGGGTTTTTGTTGAGAGAAGGTCGAAGGGGCGGCGCTGAGAGTAAGCTCGTGTTTGTGGAGTTTCCCTATCCCCCTGGAAGGCCGGTTCAACCTGAGAAAGAGATGGAAATAGATGATATACATACCGTGGCAAAGATAGCCGATGTTGTTGTAGGGAGTGATTTTGCCGCGTGCGGAGTTAACTTCACGCGCAAATCCAGGGTTTATTTTATTGGTAGAGGGAATGAAGGCGCATCTCTCCCGTGGCGGATGGATATGGAAAGAAAAATTTTACGGCTTGTTGCCGTCGACGATGCACTTCTGGCTATTTGTGATAATGGATTCTGTTATTATCTTTCTGAAAAAGATGGTAAAATTGGTAATCGCTATATAAAATTTGCCGCGGATGTGGACGATATTTTCTGTTATTCAGGCAAACTGGGTGTGTTTGGCAATAAAAAATTAAAGATTTATTCGATCGACAGTAAAAATTTCTTTGATAAACTAAATACCTTTGAAATAAGCGATGCTGAAAGAAAAGTGGTAGGGAATATTGATGACGGGGTTGTTCTTCTTTACCGCTCAAAAGGTATGCCCGGGGACACCCTTGTTTTGATAAATCCGGAAAACGCGCATGAAATCTGCAGAATGCCTCTCCCCGGGAGAGTCAGTGCGGCTAATTGTAGAAGTAAAATAGTAGTTCAACTCCGGAGCGGTGTCATTTTACAGTTTGCGATGGGTCAAGACGCTTTCCTTTTACAGGAGAGTTCATTATTGCCCTACCCGGCGGATGAATTGGTGGTGGCGGGAGACACAGTGTTTGTAGCAACCGAGGAAGGTGTAGTGGACTTATTTAATCTAAAGGATAAATTGTTCTCGCCGCCAAGTTTCAGTCATAAGACCCGCGTAGTTCCGTCTCCTGTGAGGAAGAAATATAGTGTTGGTAACGAGTAGTCCTTTTTGTGAATTGATGTTGTTTTTAAATTGGATTTTTCCATCTGTGGTTATTTGAATTGAGAGGCAACAGGAATGGGAAAAAGTAAGGGCGATATTCAGCAGGTGCTTGAGACATTTTCTTTTCATATGGAGCAAAAGCATTCTTCGCCTGACAAATTTATAAAGGGTATCAAAGCGCTTCTTGACGCAAAGAGAGAAAGGGGAAAAAAGGGCGATTATGTGAAGTCTCTTGAAAAGAATATAATTTATTTGCATTATTTTGTTGAGGGAGCAAAGACGGTTTTGGAACTAATGACGCAAAGGATCAATGATGACGAGAAGTTTCACCAATTTGATCCGGGATTAACTCTTTCCGAATTGGAGACGCGTGTGCGGGAAAAAATCTCCGAAAAGGAGGAGGGTTTTTATGAAATGGAAGAATTCTCTGAAATAATCAATAAAAAAGGAACCGAACCTCATATTTATATCCAGAATCTGGAATTTAATTATTCATACCTCATGGCGGCAAGGGGTTTTATGGTAGATTTTATAAACCTTCTATACGCGATTCAGAGGGAGTATTATATGGAGGGTGTAAATTCTTCAACTGGGGATAATATATGGAATTACATAGATATTATTGCCAATTATTACATCGGTAATATCAAAATTGGAGAGAAGGAGAAATAAAGAGGGCTACTGCTCCTTCTGATTATCGGAGACCGCTCATATGGAAAAATGGAAAAATGAAAATACTTATTCTTGAAAAAGAGAATTAAATGGATTACTTTTCTTAAGTCAAACAGTTTGGAAATAATATTCAGGAATCGCGAAGGGAGAAGGGCGTGTATGTTAAAAGTATGGTGATAGGTGATATTGGATTAACTTATCGGACAAGAGACGCGGTTAATCGTGTTGTTAGAATTATGGCATTTGCTCTTTTTGCAGCTCTTGGAGCGCAGTTTGCCGTATGGCTTCCATTTACACCCGTGCCGGTTACCATGCAGACACTCTTCGTTGTGTTGGCCGGGATTATTCTCGGTCCGCGCGATGGGTTCTATGCCATGCTTTCATACCTCGTTTTGGGTATATCAGGGGCGCCTGTCTTTGCCGGGCTAAGTTTCGGTCCTGTCGTTCTGTTTGGCCCCACAGGAGGCTATTTATTGGCTTTTCCTGCAGCGGCCTTCTTGGCCGGATATCTTAGTGAGATTGGCGGAAAGAAACCGTTAGCATCGGCTCTTGGAATTGTTGCAGGGTTGATGCTTATTCTGATTGTAGGAACAGCTCATCTTTCCCTGATAACGGGATTGTCTGTTTCGGATGCCTTATCTTTGGCTGTTGTTCCGTTTATTGTGGTGGAACTTGTTAAGTTTCTGATCGCTTTCTTCCTGATGACGGGGAAATAGCGGAATATCCAATCGCAAGTTCATTTAACCTTGTAGAATTTATGGGGGATACCTTTTTTAAGACACCCCCCGTTTTATCTGAGTGTTTCCGTGGCTGCGTTTGGTCAACTTTTCAAACGCAGCCGATTTGAAAGAGAGGATTAACTTCTTACGGTAGGTTCTTTTTTCGGTAAGGCGTAGGTGGTTATTACAGCTACAGCCCCGGCGACGACAAATGTCATAACTCTTGAGGTTATCATTTTTTCCATCCCTGTGCTTATCCATATGATTGTAAATAGCATCCCGGCAATAATTGTAACGATAACGGCTCTACCATGGAATCTTTTCCAGAATAGTGTAAAAAGTATTACGATCGAAAATGTACCCCCAATCCCCGCCCACACGTAACCTACCAGTGTGTAAATCAGATGTGTGGGGGAAAGATAGGCGGCAGCGAGAGCAATGGCTGCTAATATGGCTGTGGCGATTCGAGAATGAAGAAGTCCCTTTATATCGGTTTTACCCCTGGATTTAAGGGCTGGTTTTATGATGTTTTCTGAAAGTTCTGTTGATGAGAGTATCAGGAGAGAGTCGGCGGTTGATATCATCGCCGCTATCGCTCCGGTTATGAGAACAGCCGCTATTGCCGGGGGAAAGATTTTAAGCATTACGGCAGGCATTACGTATTCCTGATCCTCCAGACCTGTGGGCCCAAAAAAACATATACCCAGCCAGCCGATTGAAAGCGCTCCCATATATGCAAGTATCGTCCATATAATACCTACCGCGCAACCCTGTTTGGCCTGCCGGGGGTTTTTTATAGCCATAAAGCGCATGCTTAGCTGAGGCTGTCCGCCCAGATATCCGAAGAACCATGATAGCCCACCCATTATCACAATCCCGGCGGCGAACCCCGAAGCGGCACCGGTCATAGAGCTGTAGTTAATCCCGGCTTTTGATATTGCCATCGGGATTGATTGAGCGAAGATGTCGGGATTTGAGCTAACCGCAATTATTCCGAAAATCGGGCCTGCAACAAGAGCGGTAATCATCACAATAGCCTGAACCGCGTCAGTATAAACCACGCTTCTGAACCCGCCGTATATTGTGTATGGAATTATAATAATAGCCGTTATCAGCATTCCAAGCCTGGGGTTGATATGGAACATAGCGTGCAGTATTTTGCCTCCACCCAAAAATTGCGCCCCGATGTAGAAGAAAAAGAAAAAGACAATTGTAAGGCTTGCGACTGTACGGATCGATCTTTCGGAAGCGCTATGTTTCTTGGCGATATACCCGACAAATGTATTAACATCGTACTTTTCGGCTTCATCCCGCAGCTTAAGCGCGATAGCCAGCCAGCAGACAATTATTCCAACCACACAACCCAGAGCTGTCCACATTCCGGTAAGTCCTGAAGCATACGCTAACCCGGGGAGACCGAGAAGCGCCCATGAGGATTCCCCCGTCGCTCGTTCTGACAGAGCGGCAATCCATCCCGGAAGATTTCTCCCGGCGATCGCGTAATCCGAGTTTGTTTTCACTTTTCTGCCCTGATATAAACCCCAGAGTATGAGTAGAAGGAGATAGCCGATCATTACGAAGAGTATTTGAGTGTTATTTTCCATATCTGTTCCTTTCCGAATTTATTCTTTAGTCCGTAAGTTTAAAACAGGTGGGTGAATAAAGTCAATCGGAGAAGGCGGTATGTTGATGATGTCGAAATATGGGGGTTCTTTCTTATTTCAACCTTGAGTAAAATTTGGGAATATCTTCATGGAAACAGGCATGGGTTCACTCTGTTTCTCGGATTTTGCTTCATAATTAGATCAAATGGGCGAAATAGTATATGCGGCGATGACTTGTGGCAGCGCCTGTAGGTTGGTGATTTGAACTGATTAAATTAAACTTGTTGGATCAATCGTCAATAGCAGTGTTTTGCGAAGCGATTGTTCTGGTTTTAGATTCGATAGATGGGAGCAATTACGAGTATGACAAGAAGATCCATAATTGGTGACATTGAAGAACTCAGGAAAAATGCCGAGCGTTTCCGTGTTGCGGCTATTTGCGCGAGTGATTTGACATACGAGTGGAATGGCAAAACAGGGCATATGGAATGGTCTGGAGATATCGAAAAGGCTTTAGGGATAAAGAATAGGGATTTCCCCGAAGATATTACCGGCTGGCTGAATTTAATTCATCCGGACGACAGGGAAATGGTAGTTTCGACTGTTGAAAATCAAATAAAATGCGGCGGTTCAATATACCTCGAATGCAGGATAAAACACAAGACACGCAAGTGGGTGGATTTCAAATGCAGGGGTAGGACTATTGAAGGGGATGACGGAAAACCTGAAAAACTAATAGGAACATGTACTGACGTGACAGATTCTAAAAAGACAGTAAAGCACTTGCTTAAGAGTGAAGTTAAAAACCGATTATGAATGAAGGCAGGATGGCTGAAGGCGGAAATAGCAGAGGAAATTATAGAACTGGTAAAACCCGGGGAAAGCAAGGCAGACGAGAAAGCTTTTAGCTTGAATGAAATTATAGAGGGGATGCTTATTCTTCTTCAATCAACGGGCTAATTTATAGAGAGAATAAAGTCAAAACGCGATTTATAATTGTCAATACAATATGAGTAGCGAAAACCGGCGCTGATTCTGATATATTTATTGGTCATAAGATAACTCTCAAGTGGCAGTTCCACTCCAACAGATCGATATATCAGGGTTTTCTGATTATCCTTGGTTAGTCCGTAATCAAAGAAGAGGTTGCAGTTTATTCTCTTGAGGTAATAGATTTTCCATATAGAGAAGTTTGTGTTCATGACGGGGAATGTATAGTTAGCGGCAAGTCTGTAGTAATTATCCAGAATTTTTTCGTCACTCTCTATGTACCCGCGTGGAAAGAAAATGTTGTTACTCCATGTGTAGGTATTGCTCTGTTTTTGTCTTTCATATGTGCCCTCAAAATGGAAGCTGTCGTGATTGAAAATGCCCGGTAGAAATAATCTCGATCTTATATTCAGTTTTCTGTTCTGTACGATGTGTCTTCCTTCATGAACGGCGAGGGTTTTATACCATTCCATGCCCGAAAAGGCCGAAGGGGTACTATGCCAGAGTGACATTAGGGGAACATAGTTTACAAATCCGTTAGAGTCTGTTGACTGATTAATAAGTACGACGTGCACCGAGCTGTATTCTGATTCCATTGTAGTCTTTTGGCAACGGGCAAAATGTTCCAGCAGGTTTGCTACACGCTGAGCCTCTGCCTCGATCTCTGCGGGAAAGATTATTTCAAAGTGCCTGGTTTTTATCTCTTTCCATTTTATGTTGGGGGGGGATTGTCCCATGACTCTGCCAGAATAGCTCCAAAGAGACAGCAGTATAATTACTGAAAGGATAATTGTTTTTGTTCGCGCGGTTAGTGTCATAAGAATATATTTGTCTAAAACGCAGTGTTTCTCAAGATAATAGGTAAATTACTGAATAAATCCAATCTGATTATTTTGCTAGATGAACGAAAATTTTATTGTAAGTGCGGTTCGTAGTTGATATAGTCCCTTTTTGAAGGGAAAAGGTTGATTAATTGCGTAAAATTTAAAGGAGGTTGAATTTTATTTGACAGGGCAATTTTAGTTCTGATCACTACAAATTGTTATTGATATAAAGTAGTGTTGACCCGAGCAAGGAGTCTGTAAATAAAAAAGGAGCTTGCGATGGAAAAAAAGATAAAGCCCGATAAAAGGTATTTTACCAAGTGTCTCTGGATCCTGATGACTATTTCAGGTTTTGTCATTATAACGGTAGCGATTACCCATTTGGCCATTTATTTGGCGGGTGGAAATCCTCAGGCGATAAAGATTATCTGGCCGGTGGGTATTGGAATAGTATTAGTCATGTGGATTATCCCCTATCCGATTGTAAGGCTCTGGATCAGGAACCTTGAGTACATAATACGCGAAGACCGTATAACAATACACAAGGGGATACTTACAAAAACAAAACAGAATATTCCTCTTCGTTCGGTGACTGATTTCGCGTTAAGCAGAACAATTTATGATCGCATTCTCGGCATAGGTTCAATAAAAATCCAAACAGCGGGGCAGTCTCAATCAGCCTCAGGGTATGAGGGATACCTGTCGGGGCTTCTCGACTATGAATCATTACATAATGAATTAAGAGAAAAAGTGAGGGTATTACACCCGGGTTCCGGGGCTTTAACAACGGAGGAACCTCTTGGGGAATCCGGGGACAATCTTCTCGGGCAGATACTGGATGAGCTGAAGAAAATCAGACAAGGTATCGAAAGGCAATAGTGAATTGGTGTTTACATTCTCTATTCAACATGATCTTCAACCGGTTTTCCAAACCGGTTGAAGTTGCATTCTGTATTGTTCTTGAATCGCATAGTACTTTAATTTCAACTTTTTGTCTATGATCCTTCGTTTAACATGATTGTATAGCTCCATGTCATCGGGTTGGTGCCTCCGTTAGGATCGCTCCCCGAACCGGAGTCTGTCCCTCCGTTCTCCCATGGAACTGTTACAACGATATACTGGGCCATCATCGACGATTCGAGAAGGCCGAAGATCGGGTAATCGAAATCTTCCTCGCTGCTTTCCCAAACGCAATGAAGTGTAAATGATATAGGCATAGACATGGATATTACCATGAATTCGAGATTATTCCCCACCTTTGCTCCAGTTACGACAACGGAGAATTCTGGTGCAATCATGTTTTGTTCTCCGCACCTGGTAGCTATAGACAGATCGACATTGTGTGATCCTGTTCCTGTGCCTGTGACAACACCTTCATCGATCGACAGGTTCAGAGAGATAGAAACGTTATCGGTAAAGACATACATTGGTTCGTCTCCCTCATCGAGAACAAATGCTATGTTCATATCGGCCGTCCAGGAGTCGCTGATCTCTATCTGTGCTGCGCCGTCGGGGTTCTCCTGATCGTTACATGTTGTGAGCGAAGCCCTGATCGACTCGGTTCCTTCGTCATCTCCGGCTGTAAAAGTGGTAAGAGCCTTACCATTCTCATCTACAGCGCCTGTGGGAGGGCTCACTGTTCCAAGTCCGCCGAGCGATTCGAACGATACCTGGCTACCCTTCATCGCCTCGTCATCGCAGGTCACCGTTGCTGTCACCTCGCTCGCCTCGTTCGTGCCGATCATAGCCGGATCGGCCGATACGGTTACTTCAGGGGCGCAGCATTCTAGATATGCGTGGATCTCAAGGTTGTAATTCTTGTCTATAACGCCGGACTGGACAAGTTCAAAGGCTTTATAGAAAATAACATCATGATTCGACGTTTCCCCCTCCATTACATATGGAATGCCCTGGTAATGAGGACCGTCAGGATAATGCATTACATCATAAGCCAACCCCAGCCTGAGCCCGACGACCTTGTAACAATCACCCTCGTACACTCCCTTCCTGTTCATATTAGTTACATTCGATTTAAACCATGATATATAGCTCGCGAAGGCTGACTCAGCGGTGGAGCCATCTCCGAAATTATCGTGGAAATTATCAAATACATTTGTGACTACCGAAAAAAGAGAGAAATGTGTTACTTCGACCGTTAATGATTCTCCGCCGAGAGCTACAGTGACATCTCCTTCGACCTCGCACCACCGGTTTTCTGATTCGTCCCAGTAGAAAACAGTCGCTTCTTCCCCCGTACCAAGTGGAGGATCGACTGGAATCTTTATCGTCACCGGAATCGCGAACTGTGTTCCTGACGGCTTGAATTCTGCTCCTCCCATCAGAGGCAGGAATGTCTGATTGTCGAGAGGGAGATCGTCCTTAGCCAAAATCGTATTGACGGTGATGATAACATCGCTGCTGAGCGCTTCGGCTGGAATCGTCACCGACGCTCCTCCGCTGTCTGTGACCGTTCCTCCATCCGGCCCGACAGTACTGTTCCCCGGGTTGGTTACAGAGTTGCTGTCTCCACCGCAACCCTGTAAAGTGAGCGATAATAACAACAGCAGCACCAATGAAAATATTCTCATTCTATTCTTTACCGCCGAGATCCCAAACAGTACATTTCTGTTCATTTTTTCTCCTTGTCCGGACATAACCATTCTTCAAAAAAACCATTTCAATTATTAGACTTGACAACGAAGGCAAATGACACAAAATATGTATGGGTTTACCCCCATATTTTTTCAATGAGCCCAGCTGGAGGCGTCCATCTCTTTATCAGGCTTACTGTTACAATAACTACAAGACTTACCGCCGACCCCGCCATGAATCCGTGAATTCCGAAGGGTTTGCCTATCCATGTCCAGATGATCGCGGTCAGGGCTCCGGCTATCATCGAGGAGAGTGCCCCCGTGCGGCTTGCGCCCTTCCAGTATAATCCAAAGAGTAAGGGCCAGAGATTTGTCGAAGCGATAACAGCCCAAGCGAAGCCGGTAAGGACAAGTACTAAAGCGGGAGGTTTCAGGGCTATTACAAGAGCGATTATCCCCACAGCGGCGCTGACAATCCTGTTCGCGGATATCTCCTGTTTTCCTGATAGTTTCTTGTGAAGGCCGTTTTGGTATACATCCCTTACGAGTGAACTCGATACAATGATGAGAACTCCGGCGAAGGTTGACATCCCAGCCGCGACAACGCCGGCAAGAAGAATAGCGGCTCCCCAGGGAGTAAGAACCATCTTGGAGAGAGAAGGGATAGCGAGATCGGGGTTTTCAAGATGAGGAATCAATATCCGTGCGAAGGCGCCGTTTAAATAGGGGATTACGGCAATTGCCGCGCCGACTGTGACTATTACTGTACCTAACCTGAATGTTTTAGTATCCTTTATCGAGTAAAAGCGGATAAGAAGCTGCGGCATTCCCCAGACACCGAGGCTGACGACTAGGCAGAAACTTAATAGCCCCGCCCAGCCCCATACCCCCGGAGTGTTTACATATCCAGGGCCGATTTCGGCCAGTTTTTGCATACCTATACTGAACCCTCCCACGGCGCTGAGAGTTCTGAATGTGAGAAGAAGCAGGCTGAATATCATAACCCATGCCTGCAGGAACCCTGTCCAGACTACAGCTTTGTAGCCTCCGAGGACAACGTAGAAGATTATTATAAGGCCGGATATAAGTACTCCGCCCCAATAAGGCATATCCATCAGGACCTCGAATGAATTTGCCATACCCTTAACTACACTGACATTATAGATGATAAGAAATAGAAAGATTATCAGAGCCGAAAATATTCCCGCTGCCGGGCTGTTGTACCTCTTGGTGAAGAATCCCGAGAGCGTATTGACTCCCAACCTCTCTGTAAAGAGACGTACTCTTTTCCCAAGAACAATCCAGCATAGGGTACAGCCCACGAGCACATTGATCGCGCCGATCCATATTGTTCCCATACCGAATTTGTATCCGAAGGCTCCCCCCCCGATAATAAGTACGGAACTAAAGTATACAGCGATAAAAGAAAGGGCTGTGACCCATGGGCCTATCTCTCTTCCGCCGATTACAAAGTCCTCGGCTGTCGATGTGCGCCTGGCGCTTGCTATCCCGATTACGACAAGGATGCCGAGGTAAATAATCAATACAATAATACATGTTGTTAAAAGGCTCATGTTTTCTCCATTTACTGGGTATTAATCCTTGTCGGTGTCATGTTTTATATCGTTTACCGCCCACAAAACCGCCGCGAGAATACTTACCGCTACTACAATAAAGGCTGTGAATGTCAGCCACGGCATGTTAAATGGTCCCATTTGTTACCTTCCTTTTCACGAAACTAAAATTTGAAAGCTAATTTCCACAAACTAAAAGGTAGTTTCCTGTTCCTGTGCTACTTTTTTATAATCTAAACTTTGATAATTCAAGATGTTTTTTTACTAATGTTTAAGTATAATTCTGGCATCCGCGATGACACATTTTGACCCGTTGCACTTAATTGGATTTAGGTCTATAGATTCTATTTTATTTTCAAGTTCTACGGCCAGTTCAGAGAATTTAACAAGTATCCCGGACAACTTTTCGATATTTACGGGTTTGCTTCCCCTGAACCCTTCGATTATTTTTTTTGCTTTAAGCTCCTCTATCATCAATTTAACATCTTTCTTTTTAATAGGAGCCATTCTTATAGCGGTATCATTGTAGATTTCCACCCCAATGCCCCCTATCCCCAGTAGAACCACGGGACCGAACTGTTTGTCAATCTTCGTGCCTATGATCAGTTCCGTTCCTTTAACCATTTCCTCGACGAATAGACCGACAAACCCCTCCATTTTGCTGAAGCGGTTAAAGGTATCTTTCAGCTTATTATCGTCTTCGATACCAACTTCCACACCGCCAATATCGGATTTATGAAGTATTTTGGGGGATACAACCTTTGCGACAACGGGGTACCCGGTTTTATTGGCAAAAGATACCGCGTCGTCAGCGCTAGAGGCCAGGGTATTCCGGGGTATCTCAAACCCGGCTATTCTGAATATTTTTTTCGCGTCCGGTTCCAGCACCCACCCGGTTTTATTGGAATCTTTTATAATCCCGAGAATTTCTTTGTTTAACATGGTTTATACCTTTTCATAGCTTCTACCATAAGGATTGCGCCCTCGATCGAGCGGGCTACGGGAACATTGTTAAGCTGAAATCCCTCTATGATCATGCGGTATTTCTCCACATGAGGAACATACGCGACTATAGGTTTTTTCACTTCCTGATATAGTTGACTGAGTCTCGCTCCTACATCTGTTGTTACTTCCGGGAGATAGGGGAGAAGGAGCACAAGAACACAGTCTATTTCTTCCAGATGAGAGAGTTCTGAAGCCGCTATTACGAAATCATCGTCACGGGCGCTGCCGGTCAAATCCAGGGGGTTTCCAAGGGAGGCAATAGGTTGAATGCTGGCTGAAAGTTTCTCCCTTATACGATTCTGTGTTTTTCTCTGTAAGAGTGGAACTTCCAGTCCTGATCTATCGCATATATCGACCGCTATAGCTCCATGACCGCCACTTGCCGTCACAATTCCCACCCGCCCGTTTATTGGATTTGGATAACAGCTCAGGGATTCGCAAAAGGAAAGCATCTCGTACTCATTCTTTGCTTCTACCAGTCCGAATTGCCTCATGATCGAGGAAAACACGGTGTAGTCTCCCGCCATGGAAGCGGTGTGGCTTAAAACAACTCTGCTGCCCGCAGTGCTTTGTCCACCCTTCATTACTATTATCGGTTTTGGAAATCTGCTCGCGGCTTGAGCAAATTCTCTGCCTTCACCCGGGCCGAATCCTTCGATATAAAAGGCAATTACATCTGTTTTATCATCTCTCGCGAAGAAGGTAAGCAGGTCCAACTCATTCACAACAGCTTTATTCCCTATACTTATGGCTCTGGAAAGCCCGATTCCCTGCCCTGCGAATTTAACCATCTGATCAACGAGTATGCCGCCACTCTGACTGACTATGGCTACATTCCCGGATTCCGGTCTAACCATTCTCTCGCTGGGAAGGAAGAATGAATCGACTGAATCCGGCGAGTATATTCCAAGGCAGTTAGGCCCTATTATTGGGAAATCCGCTTTCTTTACCACTTCAAGGAGTTTCTTCTTAAGATCGCCGCGACCTGATTCGGCGAAGCCGCCTGAAATAATAGCCGCGCCGCCGACCCAGCACTCGATACATTCGCTAAGAACAGATGGTACATATTCGGCGCGGATTGCTATAACCACGAGATCAATCTTCTCCGGAATATCTTTAACACTTTTGTAAATCTTTTCTTTGTAATACATCCCGCCTTTGGGATTTACGGCATACACCTTCATGGGATATCGAAAGTAGTTTTTTTTGTAGATTATATTTGCCGGATGCCGGTCGTTCGTGAGGGAAACTCCGACAACCGCCATTGTTTTTGGTTCGAATAAGTTAAGAAAATCCAATTCTTCTCCTTAAATAAAACAGGTTATATCATTGCTTATTCTGCTATATTCATCAGTCACTGTCAAGCAGATAGCGAAAAGCAGTGACCTCTCCGGAGGATTGCTTATTCTTTTTCTTCATTGGATAATGCATAAGATCGAACCGGCAAAGATGAATTGACATAATTATACCAAGTTCTTATACTCCATTTTGTTATTCATTTTGTACAACCTGCCCGGTAGGAATCAGAGATGAAACCCGGTCCGCGCGTCTGCGGAACCGGAGCGCTTTGGAGCAGCGGTGAGCGACATCCGGGCCGTGTAAATTGAAAGAGGAGGTTAAACGATGAAAGCAGCAGTACTGAGTCTCGTTTTCTTTCTTCTGTTCTCTGCCCTTATGCCTTTGCCGGCGAAGGCGGATGAGCCGGGGATAAAGTTCCGCATTATAGTGGGGGGTTTTGTTGATAAGACCGACCATCCGTGGTATCACGGGCCTTCACCAGGTACCGGCATGGCGGATATGCTTATTACAGCGCTTGTCAAGACCGGCAAGTTCAGGGTCTTCGAGAGGGCCGCGCTTGACGAACTGCTCAGTGAAAAAAATCTGAGCATGTCCGACCTGGCTAACCCCAGTGCCGACGCTCAACAGAAACTGGAGATCGGCGATATTCTCATCAAAGCTACGATAACCGAATTCGGTTACAAGGAAAGCAAGATTGGAGGAGCCTTGAAGCGCTTCGGTGGCGGGGGTGGAGTCGGTTCGTACACCGGCCGTGTCGCGGTGGATCTTCGCCTGATCGATATCGGTACAAGCGAAGTTCTCTGGGCGGATGCGATCAGCAAGGAAGAGACCTCCAGGTCGCTCAACCTTTCGACAAGCCAGTTCCAGTTCGGTGACAATAAGGCTTTCGATGACCATGTAGTGGGCAAGGCGACCCGCAAGGTAATCAATGGCATCATCGATAAACTGGATGAACAGCTGAAGAACCGTCCGTGGCAGGGACTTCTCATCACGGCGGACGAGTATCTTTTTATCGACGGTGGAAGCGAACTCGGTCTTAAACTCGGCATGGTCTTCGAGGTAAAGAGGCAGAGTAAGGTAGTGAAGCATCCCAAGACGGGCAAGATCCTTAAGGTGATCTACAAGCAGGTCGGTACTGTGAAAGCGACCGAGGTCGATGATGGCGTAACAACGGTAGAAGTGGTCGATGGCAGCGGGTTCGAGACCGGCGATATCGTTACTCCGAAATGAAAGGCAGTGTATTGTTAGCCGGTAAAGTGATGGTGGCAAGCATCGTGATTTTAACCGCTTGACCGGCGTTGGTAAGGGGTTGCCTTGCTCAGACAGAACCATTCGAGACGACTCCGATGAAGTTGAATACCATTCTCCTTCGTGGGGTGAGGAATCTCGGCATGGGTGGTGTCGGTGTCTCGGATATATCGGGCTGCGGGGCAGCAGTCGCGCCAGGAAAGTGCGCGGCTGAATCGAAGATTGTTAGAATGATATAGTGCCTTATGATTCTATCTTCTTTAGCTCTTCGATATCAGGGGGTTTACTCAAGAGACTTGCTATCACAATTGCTATTAATGACAAAATAAAACCCGGCACAATCTCGTAAAGTTCAAATAATCCGCCGTTTAATTGTTTCCATATAACTACAGTTAATCCTCCTGTCACTATTCCGGCAAAGGCTCCGTTTCTTGTCATTCTTTTCCAGAATAACGACAGTATAATTGTAGGGCCGAAGGCGGCGCCAAATCCTCCCCATGCAAATGCTACAAGATCAAGTACTTTCTTGCTGGGATTCATAGCGAGCAAGAAAGCAATAACAGCAATTATAACAACAGTTATTCTTCCAACCCAGACCAACTCCTTCTGAGACGCCCCTTTTCTTATGAACGGTTTATAAATATCCTCTGTTAGCGCTGCAGAAGAGACCAGAAGCTGCGAATCCGCCGTGCTCATTATAGCGGCAAGAATTGCCGCGAGGCAGATGCCGGCTGGGACAGGGTGCAGAAGAGATTGGACAAGGATAATAAATACCTTTTCAGTATCGGCTCCGTTAAGAGGGGTATCAAGGACTCCTATTCCCGCAAAACCCACAAAGAGAGCGCCTGCCATACCGATAACGACCCACCACATAGCGATCATTCTTGCCCGCGGTACTTCATCGGGGGATCGTATTGCCATAAAACGGGCCAGGATATGTGGCTGCCCAAAATAGCCAAGCCCCCATGCCACTAAAGAAATAATTGACAATGCTGAAATAGTCTCCCCGTCAATTGATTTCAGCGGATTAAGTAATGAAGGATTCACCGACTTCATTGCTTCTGTAGAGTTGCCCCATCCGCCCTGGTTTACTATCGCGAATATCGGAACAAGCGCCAGGGCCAGAAACATGAGAAGTCCCTGAACGCAGTCGGTCCAGCAAACAGCCATGAATCCGCCTAAAAAAGTATATACAATAA
>JAGHBT010000057.1 GCA_021160845.1 bacterium
AAGACCAGACAGTGGCGGAATGATTATTTAATCCCCTTGTAAGTTCTACCGCTTTAATGTAAAGACCTTCAACTTTATCCAGTTTTCCAACAGAAGAATAAACAGACCCCATTCCACTTACTACCCTATTTAATAAATCGTTGTCACTGGTTTCTGTAGCTATGACAAAAGCCTTGTCATAGTTATTCATCGCCTTTTTATAATTCCCCAGATAGAAATAAACAGACCCTATGCTGAAATAAGCCATCCCCTCTCCACGCCTGTCGCCTATCTCCCGATATTTATCGGCAGCCTCAAATTCATAGAAAAGGGCTTCTCCGTGACGCCCTATGAGGTTACACACCATTCCAAGGAAATTGCGACTCCACGCCGCTCCCTTTTTGTCGCCTATCTTTTCTCTAACTCTATAAGTCCTCTTATAATATTTTTCGGCCGATGCCAGATCGCCTAATTTGTGAAACGCCATCGCTAAGCTTCCAAGCGCCCAACTCTGACCATAAAGACTACCCATTCTTTCATATTCTTTCAGACAATACTTGAAGTGTGAAATTGACTCCGAATAGTCACCGTTTTCAGAAAAGTTATACCCTATTCTAAGCCTTGTTCCAAGTTCACCCCATTTATTTTCAGCAGATTTATGAAGTTCCAATGAGCTTCTGAAATATTCCAACGCCTTCGACCTTTCCTCGGAAAGCTCAGCTATCGAACCAAGGCCGTAAAAAATATAACCCAGAAGCCAGTTAGAACCACACCCCTCCGCGAGCAATTTTGCCTCATTTAAATACTCGGCGGCGATTGAATATTCACCAAGCCTCGTTTCTATCTGCCCTAAATTATTAAGAATAATAGCCGTCTTTTCTGTATCATTTACTATAAGTGCCTTATTATACGCCTTTTTGTACAGGTGTTCCGCTTCCATTATTCGCTGCTGCTTCTCCAACCCCCTTGCCCTACCGTTAAGACAAAAGAATTGAAGTCCCAAATACCCCTTGAAATAAGCCCTGTCCTGAACAAATATATATATGCTGTCGGCTTCATTTAACCTGTCAAGCATGTTCAGGTATTGAGCTTTCAGAGCAAGAGATTCAAGTGTCAACCTGCCGGCGCCGAGAATGTTGCCAATATTTTCCGCGAATTTGTCAGTCAATCTGAGGGCCAAATCAGCATCTCTTTTTCCAATACAGCATTTGGTTTTTTCAAGAAGGCATGCCGCGAGAGAAATACTGTCGCCCGTATTTTCTAGAGACAACAGCACCTTATCAAAATATTCAATGCCCTTATCAAATTCTCTAGAATAAAGTTTCTTCTCCGCGAAAACAAAATTCGTTAACAAAGGATTCTTCTCTACCGTACTTTTACTAACGCAATTATCAAGAAATCTTTCAGCTTCTCCTATATCGCACATCTTCGCGTACGATTTGATAAACTGCGACACAATCTCAAGGTCAGCGGGACATTTTTTAATGTGAGTTTTTAATATCTCAGCCGCTCTGATATTTTCCCCTTCGTCGAGAAGACTCGCCGCTTGATTAAAAATCTCAACTCGTCTTTCAACGGTAAAATCACTATAAGCAAACAAAACTTCTGAAATAAAGATTGCTATAATTATAAACGACAGCCTCACGAACCGCGCTTGAATCATCTCACCCGTCCTTCACCGCGAAATACATTCCCGAAAAGGATAACTTGCCCACTCGGGGAAAACATCAATTAACAATTACTTTTCCAAAGGCATTTTTTTCCACAAGTCCCATATCTCATTGATAATTCTTTCTCGCTTACCAAGGCGCTCTTTCTTTGAAATACAGCTAACTATTCCCGCTGCCGCGCCGGGATGGCCATCACCAATATTTAACTCCCTCATAATCCCTCCGATATTCTTTCCGTGATCTCTTCCCGTCATATTCATAGAAAGTGACATAGAGACAGAAAAATTATTGGTCTTTCTGACCCCTCTGAAAATCGGCACTAAGGAGATAACAGCGAGTATCCGCGGATGTACCAAATACGCAAGATTTCTGATAACCCTGGAACGTTTTCTTTGATCTGTTAAATCTATTATGGCAATTTCCTTTTCCATGTCCCTCTTTAAAAAATAACAAGACTTTTTTATCAATTCAATCATCCTTAACTCTTCATCTCTATACTTTTCAATATTGGATGAAACTTGCTTCTCCTTCAGAATCTCAGCAAGGGGCAAATCACGAAGATGCTCTACTAGCAAGGAGTAATATTTTGTTCGTTCTCTCGGAGTTGGAAAAGAAACTTTTATACTCATGTCCACAAGCTTGCCCGGGGTTTCACTTCGCCACTCTTCTATAGAAGAATATGAGAAAGAATCTATAATATCCGCTTCGGACACAGTCTCTAATAGATATGTGGGGAATTTTATTCCTTGTTCGGAATAATATTCATATATAACACGGGCGCAAGAAGGCTTCTCGGCAAATCGCCCGGGCAAACTATCAGGGTTAATTCCTCTTAGCTCTAAGGCATCCCTGTTACCCGCGTGATGATCAAACCAGAGCCCACATTCAAGGGGATAGGGCAAATCACATACAACATCCCTATCGTCAATCGATATTTCAGCCCTTTCTACCGAATTTGGGCCAGTAAAGATAAATTTATTACAACCGGTAACAAAAGAGGAAAGACTCGCAGATACAAGACCGTCAAAATCATTATGCGTGATTATTCTTCGGATTTCCAAGAAGCCCAACCGTTCTTTACTGCTGCATCTATTAACAAAACTAATCTGATATCGTACTCTCCAATTTCCGTATTATATCCTTAACGGATTTTTCCGCAGCTTTCTCCCCATCAACGATAAGGCTCGCATATTCCCTCGTGGGAAGGACATATTTTTCATACATCGGAATAACTGTATCGTTAAACTGCCGGTAAACATCTTCTCTAGTCCTGCCACGCTTCTTAGTGTCCCTTTCTACCCGGCGGGAAAAGCAAATATCCATACCGGTGTCAATAAATACACATATATCCATCAGCTCTCGAAGTGATTTTTTAAATAAAACATGAAGTCCTTCAATAATTATTACTGGGCGACTTCTGTTTTTAACAGATAGTTTGCAGTGTTTCCCTTCGCTAACCGGTTTTCTCGTATGGGTCTTGAAATTATATTCCGGGATTAAAACCTCACGTCCTTCAAGCAACCCCTCCACATGATTTTCAAGAAGGTCGAAATCAATCGCTTCAGGTATGTCAAAATTGACCCATGCCTTCTCTTCGGGCTTCATATCACCAAGGTCATGATAGTAGCTATCCATATGTATTACCGCATTTTCCCTGACGGTCAACTTATCCGCAAGGTTCTTCGCGATCAATGTCTTGCCGGAGCAGGAAGCTCCTGAGATTCCAATAACAAACGGTTTCATTCCTAAAACATCTATCCAGGTTTATCTATTAATCTTCCCCATACTTAAAGGATACCTTTATCTTTGCGCGGTATGCGGAAACCTTGCCATCCTCGATATGCATGTCCAGTTTAACCACTTCAGCAATACGAAGGTCACGCAACGATTGTGAAGCCT
>JAGHBT010000140.1 GCA_021160845.1 bacterium
CTTTTACGAAAAACATTAAACTCATATCTGTTTGGAACATCCTCCCCCGCTTGCCTCCTTTTGTATCTGTCAATAACAATTTCGCGCCCTTCTCCATCGATTACTTCCGTGAAATCAAACCCCAATAATTCCTCCCTGTCATACTGGAATATTCTGCAGAGCTCATCATTTACATAAGTGATTTTATAGTCATTATCTACTATCATAATCCCCTCATGCGCATTTTCAACAATAGTTCTATATTTTTTTTCACTCTCTATCAACTCATTTGCTTTTCTGGCTTTGTCAATCACGTTTCCTATCTGCGCCGCTACCCCTTCAATCGCGTCGCGGACAGTGTTTGATATTTCCTTATGAAGATGTGAAGCAATATTTAAAACGGCTATTATCCGACCCTCACTGTTAATCGGAACAACACCCAGAGAACAAAGCTCCTCTTCCTTTTGATCATCGGAGAACACCCTATTCAATTCATCCCGGTTAAAATATTGCGAACCCCCAAATAATATCATACGATTGTTTTCTGAATCGGCAGGATAATACTTGCTTGCATCGACAAATTTCTCCGATAACCCCTTATGATACACAAGGGCAAAATCCCCGGTTACTTCATCCACAAAATATATTCCGCCGCAATCCATGCCCGATATTTCTATAGCCGCATCCATACATGCGTTGAGCGTTTCATCGATATTCTCATCCATACCAATCCGGATCGCTATATCACGCTGAATTCTAACACAATCTTCAATATTTTTGTGTTTAATTACTGTATTGAAACTCCTTTTAGCGTGGTAACTCATCACAAGTATCAGAGCGATAACAAGAACACGCATCCAGAACTCGTGTATTCCCGGGGAAAATATTTGATTCAATAAGCCTGTTCCGTGCAAAAAAATGATATGGAGTATAGATTCAGCAACCCAGAATAGTATACTTGTGATTATTCCCACTATAATAAACTTGTTGCCGTCCGTTGATTTCATAAAATCATACCCTCTGTATATATTTTCCAAAACAAAGTTTTAACACCTTTTATATCCGGCATTCTATCAGCTATTCTTCTTAACCCAGTATCTTGCGCTAACAAAGCCCGTTTCATCCTTCAGGGTAAAACACCAATTCTTCGCCTCAGGTATCTAATTACAAACGCTGCCACTATATAAAAGTAAAGGGGGCGTAGCAGGCCAGAAATTTCTTGCTCCCGTGCTCGGTGAAATATACCGTCACTTTCATATCCTTGCTACTTCCTTCAACCTTTTTTATCTTCCCCACACCATAGGTCGGATGCTTCACGGTTGCCCCCATCTTGAATCTTCTGTCCCCGGCGGATGTAACACCTTCCTCCGGGAAACGCCTCTTTGCAGTTAATGCCTGAAAGGGTTCATTCCTGCTTTCAACCTTTTCAACATTGCCAACCTCGTTCGTAAGAGACTCCGGGATCTCACCAAGGAACCTAGATGGCAAATTACTTTGCCAGTTGCCGAATTTCATCCTGGCGGAAGCTGTAAAAATACAGAGAAGCTCCTTCGCCCTCGTCATACCCACATAGAAGAGTCTTCTCTCTTCTTCAAGCTCGCTGTCGTTATCAAAACTTGAATAATGCGGCAGAAGTCCCTCCTCAAGACCGGTAATAAGGATAGCTCTGTATTCGAGCCCCTTTGAGTTATGAAGAGTCATAAGAGAAACAACCTCTTCGTTTTTCATAGTATCAACCGCGCTTATAAGCGCAATCTCCTCAAGAAAATTCGCGAGTGAAGATTCATCGGAATCAGAAACGAATCTACGCGTTTCATTGAGCAACTCTTCAATGTTTTCCAGTCTTACCTGAGCCGTTTGAGGTTCATTACGCAGATATTCACGATACCCGGTTTTTGAAATAACTTCTGAAAGCACTTCATAAGCGTTGCCCGTGCGTGCGTCAAGTTCAAAACCGGCCATCATGGTAGAAAATTGATCTAACTTTTTCCTTCTGGATTCACTGAACCTCTCCAGGACTTTCTTATCTCTGAGAGAAAGTAACAAACTCTCCCCGCTACCGGCTTTATTTAATTCTTCAATTGATGCTTTGCCGATCCCTCTTCTTGGAAGATTAACAATACGCAGGAAATTAACATCATCAGTGGGATTATTAATCAATTTAAGATATCCCAGAAGATCCTTTATCTCCTTTCTTTCATAGAACCTAACACCGCCGATTATTTGATATGGAAGCCCTCCCCTGTTCATCGATTGTTCAAGGGCTCTCGATTGAGCGTTAGTCCTGTACAGTACTGCAATTTCACTTCTTTTAAACCCGTTTCTTATCAAACCGATAATAGTCTCTCTTACCGCGTCAGCCTCTTCTCTTTCATCATCGGCATAATATATCTGTAGAGGTTTCCCTTCACCATTCTTTGACCATAGCACTTTACCCTTTCGCCCAGCGTTGTTCGCTATAACCGCGTTCGCGGCTTCAAGAATTGTGTTTGTCGATCTGTAATTTTTCTCAAGCCGAATAATTTCCGCGTCACTGTATATATTGTCAAATTGTAGAATATTTTCAACTGTGGCTCCCCTCCAACCATAAATCGATTGATCCTCATCCCCAACGACAAAGAGGTTTCCTGAATTAGACGAAAGCATTTCTATCATCATCATCTGTATAGGATTAGTATCCTGAAATTCGTCAACCATTACATATTTGAACTGCCTCGCGTATCTGTTCTTTACCTTTGGACAGGCGGTAAAAACCTCGACTGTTTTCGTAATCAGATCATCAAAATCAAAGGCATTGCACTTACGAAGTGACGAAATATAAGCCCTATATATTTCCGCCAGCTGTTCTTCTATATGATCGGTCGCGTTTTCTTGAACCTGATCCGGGGAAACAAGTTTGTTCTTCCAGTTCGATATTTTATTCCTGGCTGAGGCATACGGATATTCATTCAATTTCCAGTTGCCCTCTTTCATAATTTTTTTAACAAGCCGGAAGGAATCATCTTCATCGTATATCGCGAAGTTATTCTTAAATCCGATATTCATTGCCTCTCTACGAAGAATCCTCAAACCTGTAGCGTGGAATGTCCCAATCCAGAATGACAAACTTCTCACATTGAGCTTCGCTTCAACTCTCGCTCTCATTTCACCAGCAGCCTTATTTGTAAAGGTAAAAGCTAGGATTCGCTCCGGGGAAACTTTCTTCTCCTTAATTAAATAAAGAATGCGTTCAGTAAGAACCTTGGTTTTTCCGCTACCCGCTCCCGCGAGCACAAGCACATAACCGTCACCCGAAAATACTGCCTGTCTCTGCTGCGTGTTAAGTTTGCTCATACCTGAATATTCTCCTCACTCAAGATGGTTATAACTGCTACTTGCACTCCCTTTTAAAACTGAGGACCTATAAAGAAATGAAAGGCGGGACTGCCCGTATGTGAAAAATCGGTAGGCCAGCCGAGCTGGAAATTGAGGATCAACATGCTCAATCGCATATAGAATCCAACTCCGAAATCACTATAAAATTTCAAACCATTTATATCGGTGGCGTCGATCCTTGAGGATAACCTTTCTACATAATGTTTTTCACCCCAGACAGAGCCGGTATCAAAAAAGAAAGTACCGCCTATGTTGGTCAGAGCCCAACGTCCCGGCCAACCGAATATTATAGCATCCACTAGCGGATATCTATATTCCATATTAAACAACATCATTCTTGAACCCTGAAACTGCAAATAATCATATCCCCGCATTGTTACCGGGCCACCAAGGAAAAAATACCTCGAGTCTCTACCGAGGCTGACACTACCAATAGCTCTAAAAGCAAGATAATTTCTGTAGAAAAGTGGAGTATATTTTCTATAATCATAGAAGGCGGTAGAACGAACAAGATCATCCGGGAAAAATGAGAGCGACCGTGAAAAACTGAGCATCCATTTCGAACCGATTACCGGACCGAATGAACCATAATATGCCGTGTCATGGACAAGGGAAATAGTTGGTTGAAATAATCGGCGCGAAGTCTTCTCTCCTGTTGCCGCATAGTAATAATCCCCGAAATTCTCAAAAAACTCCCTTTGTGAAACATAGCCCTGCATCTCCAGATCCAACCTTGTAAAGGTGGAAAAAGGATAGCTGACCATACCGAACAAACCATAGTTTCTCTCGGTAAACATCCGATAATCAAGAAAGGCTTCACCAAGAGAAGTAGCCCTCGAATTGAGGTAGCTTTTAAACTGGAATATGCCGAAAGAATAATTGAATCTCTTACGAAGATAGTAATATGAAAGCATAATATCGCTGTCCTCAATTGATCTATGAATATTGAAAGATAGATAGATATGATGATCTCCGAGAAGATCGCTGAAAGCAATCTGATTCATTAGCCCAAACCCGAACCCTGTAGAATAGAAAAGTCCCATTCCATTACCGATATAATCGGGCGAAAAATTCGTTTCATAGGGCTGCACGGTACCAATCTTCTTCTCCATACTCGCGCGAAGAGTTTCAAGCGTGTCCGGATCAATATTCCTGTCTCCATCCTCGTTAATAACAACATCAGGAAAAGTCTTCACAGAATCGTGAGGAGAACCATCATTATCACGATAAACAAATCGTTTTCTTTCACCCAACATTCCCGGGACAAGGGGAATGGGTCCAAATTCATCTTTCTCCCTATCACCGTATTTCTTGCTAATTTCTTGATCAACATCTTTTTCAGTAAGGTAAGACACCTTCTTTCCCGTTTTATCCTCTTCGGAAACATAGGTGGTATCGATAATTTGTTTGGCATCCTCATTGCCAACGAATTCATAAACATCCGGACCGCCGGTAGAATAAGACCTCTTCGATTTTTTGGCGAACGAGTCAATTACAAATAAATCATATCCCGCGGAGTTAAACGCCGTAAAAACGAGCCTGTCCTTGCTGAGACTGTAAGTTGGAGAAAATACCCCCCCAAGGACATC
>JAGHBT010000012.1 GCA_021160845.1 bacterium
AGTCTATTCTTTAACTTTGTTTTTCATTTCTTGTATCTGCTGGTTGTAAAACGAAATAACCTCTCTTCTATTCAGCATTCCGATAAGAATTTGATGGTCATCATCTTTTACCACGGGAAGACTATCAATGTTTTTTGTAGTAAATTTTTGAAGCACTGTGTTTAAATCATCAGATTGAGTGGTTATGATGATATCAGAGGTGCCGACATCCTTCATCACAACAAGACTCTCAATATCCATGGAAAAGAGTATACCCCTGATGTCGGTGCTGGAGAATATTCCGACAAGCCTTTCATCCTGATCCGTAACCGGAAAATAATGCTGCTTTGTTTTTGAAAAGTACTTCTTGAAATCTAAAAATGTCATATCCTGGGGTATCAGCTCGACCTTTTTAACAAGATGCATCAGGTCCTTAACCTTTATGGTTTGCATAATATCTACAAAGAACTCGCCCACATGAGCAGGAGAGTCGATCTTTCCTTTGACCTGCTTTTTATAAATAGTCCATTTCTGAGCTGCCATGTATGACAACGAACATACAAGAAGGCTTGGCAGGAGCAGATGATATGAATTGGTCATTTCACTGACAAATATAATTGTTGAAATCGGTGTGTTTGAAACAGCGGTGAAAAAAACCTGCCATGCCGACTACGACAAAAGCGCCCGGCTCTGTTACAATGCCTGGTATAATTTGATGAAACAGCTTCCCGACAGCGCCCCCTATTGCTCCACCTATAACGATCGACGGACCGAACACCCCCCCGCTTCCACCCGATCCTATTGAAAATGATGTGGTAATTATCTTGCCAAAGGCGAGCAGTAACAAGAAGGGGATAGTCAGTTCATTATTAAGGGCTTGTTGAGCAAAGCCGTATCCAAAGGAAAGGGTTTGTGGCAGAAAGAAACCCACTATGCCTGTACAAATCCCACCTATGGCGGGTTTTATGTGATTCGGGACCTTAAAAGACTTAAACAGCCTGGTTAAGCCATAAAAAGATTTAACATATAATATTCCTGTGCCTGCAAGAACAAAGGCAAGAACAATGTAAGGCCCTAACTCAAATGGATTACGGAATTGAAAATCAGGGGATTCAAACAAAGATCCCCAGCCGAATACCAGGCAATACAGGCAGTAAGCCACTACCGAAGAGATTCCGGCAGGTATGATGACCTCGGGTTCAAGCTCGGGATCTCTGTAGAGCACTTCCGCGGCAAAAATGGCGCCGGCCAGTGGCGCCCTGAAGATACTGCCTACACCTGCGCCGATTCCAGCGGCCAGCATTATCCTTCTCTGCCTGTCTGAAAGCTTTAACTTTGTCGCCAGAAACGACCCAAACCCGGCTCCTATCTGGGCTATTGGTCCTTCTCTTCCACCGGAACCACCGGTTGTAAGGGTAATGGCGGATGCTATTGTTTTAATTATCGGCACTCTGCCCCGAATAAAACCGCCTTTTGTATGATATGCATCAATTGCGGCATCCGTGCCATGCCCTTCGGCTTCCGGCGCAAAGGTATATACCAGCCATCCACTTAATATTCCTCCAAAAGCAGGCAGAAATAAAAGAGTATAACGGCTGAAAGGTGTGCTTGTCGGTGTGAGCAGATTATGTTCTCCGGTAGGGCAGGGAGGCCGGTAGCCGGCTATAAAATCCATAAAATAATGGATCCCAATCTGACAGAGGTAATGAAAAACAATAGAGCCCAATCCTGCAATAATACCTATTGCAATAAAATTGAAGGTCCATCTGCCTGCAAGGGCTATATCGATAGAGTAGTTTTTTACTGCAGTTGCTTCAAACCATTGTTTCAATCTCATTACTTTGTATTTTCCAAATCTTCTACTCCCTGCAGTATAATATCAAACAGTTCGGGGATATCCTCTTGTTCCAGGCATGAAAAGGCAATTCTTAAATTCCTGTCACCTATGGAAATAAGCCCCACTCCATATTTATCTAAAAGATGAAGTCTCAGGGTTTCGGCATTTGTTGATTTTAATTTTATACACATAAAATAGCCTGAATTAAACGGATAAACATCCCATGCATCTTTGTATTTCGGATCAGAAAGAACAGCTTTAACGCATTGCGCTCTGCTTTTAAGTATTTCAAATTTTTCCTTTTTTTCTGCGGGATAATTTTCATTCAGCATAGACCTTAACACAATGGACTGACCAAGATGAGAAGCGTTTGATATGGAACCCCTTATACAGCCCGCTGTCTTTTTTTCCAGCGCATCATATACCGGAGCAGGATCCCCATTGATTTTACAACCGTAGGTAATAAAACCGACTCTTAAACCCCATACATAATTTTCCTTGGTGGCGCCGTCCATCTTTATGGCAAGCAGCCTTGGGTGCTTATCGCAAAGCCGGGCAAAAAGTGATTCTTTTATGGTTTTTTCTTCGTAAAAGAGCCCGAAATAGGCATCATCTACGACAGCAATAATGTTTGTGCCACTAACAGCCAGATCGGTCAGAATATTAACAATACTGTTTCCTTCTTCTTCGGTTACTGTATAGCCGGTTGGATTATGCGGAAAGTTGAGTAGAACAATTATCTTGTCATGTTTTTTTGCTTCGTCAACAACCTTTTCCTCAAAGGCCTTAATGTTAAATCGGCCATCACCGGAAAACATGGAATACTTGCTTATATCCCCTTGTTTTCTTACATTCATAATCATGTTGTAGTTGCCCCATATCATATCAGGCAATATGATCACGTCCCCGTGGTTTATCCAGAGATCTGCAAACATACTTACAGCATGGGTTATGCCGCAGGTAACAAT
>JAGHBT010000303.1 GCA_021160845.1 bacterium
AAACTTGTTGAAGATAGAATCTCCGTTGCCCGTGAATGGTCCAGAGTGATGGCGGAATATTGATTTTTCGGATCTATTCTTTCGATTTGAGTTTTCGTTCCCTGAATGCTTGCCCTGTCCATGAATGTTCGCATGCCGTGACTTTTTTGATATTTCCGCAAACAACAACTTCGCCACCGCCTTCGCCTCCTTCTGGGCCAAGGTCTATTACCCAGTCGGCGTTTTCAATTACATCCAGGTTGTGCTCGACAACTAAAATGGTGTGTCCATTGCCCGCTAGCTCGCCTAATATTCTAACGAGTTTTTCCACATCCTGGAAATGAAGTCCTGTCGTTGGTTCATCAAAAATGTACAGGTTCTTTTTTTCACCTTTATTGCTCTCCTTTTTAGCGGATTTTATTAACTCCGTTGCGAGTTTCAGCCGCTGAGCCTCTCCCCCGGACAATGTGTTCGAGGGCTGTCCCAGCGTGAGATAACCGAGCCCGACCGAGCAAAGGAGATCAAGAGAAAATCTTAGTTTTGAGTCATCGCCAAAGAGTTCGTTAGCCTCCTTTATTGTGCTCCCTAGAACCTGAAATATGTTTTTCCCCTTGTAGAGAATTTCCAGAGCCTTTTTGTTGTAGCGTGCTCCGCCGCATTCTTCACACGTTACCCAGACATCGGCCAAAAATCCCATCTCCACCTTTTGATATCCCATCCCTCGACAGGTTTCACACCGCCCGCCTTTGGAATTAAATGAAAAGTATCCCTTTTTAAGGTCCATCCTTTTTGCTTGTTCTGTTTCTGAAAAGATTTTTCTTATCCTTTCGAAAACACCACAATAAGTAGCGGGATTACTGAGCGGAGTCCTCCCGATTGGAGTGTGGTCAATACCTGTTATCTTTTCAAATTTGTCCAGGCCGTGAATTTCTTTACAGTTAACCGGTCTGTTCCTGTTGAATGAATCCGCGAGCACATCAAACACTAAACTTGATTTCCCGCTTCCGGAAACACCAGTTACCGCGACAATCCCCCCCCTTGGAATATCAACATCAATATTTTTAAGATTGTTAGCAAAAGCCCCTTTTATCTTTATGCCATCTTGTAAATCACATTTTCCGGTTTGTTTGTTTACATATTTTTTCCCCGAAAGATATTGTCCCGTCAAGGATCGTTTGTTTTTTTCAATCGCGGCCGCGTTTCCTTTCGCGACAATTTCTCCACCCAGAGATCCTGCCCCCGGTCCCATATCGATAATGTAATCTGCCGAGCGGATGACCTTCTCGTCGTGTTCAACAACCAGAACTGTATTCCCCTCGTCACGGAGATCCTTTAAAACACCTATAAGTTTCTTCGTGTCGCGATCGTGCAGCCCCACCGTTGGTTCGTCCAGAACATAAGTAACCCCACAAAGCTTGTTTCCAAGCTGTGAGGCAAGAAGTATCCGCTGCAGTTCACCCCCTGAAAGTGAGGAAGTTCTTCTCTGTAGGCTTAAATACCCAAGGCCTACTTCGCAAATAACCTTAATTCTTTCCTTAATTTCTCTTCTAATTTCTTCAGTGATAAAAAGATCTTTTTCCGTGACATGGTATTTTGCCGGATTTTCCTGAAGGTCCTTTAAGAAGGCGAGAGTTTCTTCAGCGGTCATAGCGCAGAAATCAGCGATATTCAGTCCGGCGAATCCAACCTCTAGAACCTCCGGGTTCAGCCGGTTGCCGTGGCACGCGGGGCAAGGAATTTCTTTCATTAAAGACAGCATATTTTCGCCACGGTGATCCGCGTGCACCCGCCGATATTCCTCCTCTATGTATCCACAGAATCCGAGCCAGGGGGTATCCCAAATATGTTCTCCCTTACGTCCTTTCCTGTTGAATTTCCAGGTAACATTCCAACTGATGTTACCCGTTCCGTACATTGCTATTTCACGTGCTTTCGGGGAAAGCTCGTTGTATGGAATGGAAAAATCTATTCCCTTTTGCATGCCCACCTCACGTAGAATTGATAAATACTGGCCTCCGCGTTCACCGTAGAATCTTCCGGTTTTACTTCCATCCAGGGCGCCGTCTAAAAGTGACAGGTCCGGATGCGATATGATTACTTCAGGCGAACAAACGGTTTTCACACCAAGCCCCCTGCATTTCGTGCAAGAACCCTGATGATGATTAAACGAAAACATCCTGGCTGAAAATTTTGTTTTTTCCCCGTTTAATACGCCTGCCCTTGAATAAAGCAGCCGGTAGAAATCCATAATCCCGGTGAGTGTGGCTATGGTTGATCGGGGATTATCTTTGCTTCTTTTTTGCCCGATCGCGATTACCGGGTTTATACCTGCAGTTTGTTCTACCTGGGGCTTTGGAAGTTTCTTTAAGTATCTTCTGGCATATGTAGAAAGCGATTCAGAAAATCTTCTCCGGCCCTCCGCGTACACTGTATCAAAAGCGAGCGATGATTTTCCGCTTCCCGACAAACCTGTTACAACAGTCAATTTACCGTGTGGAATTTCAACGTCGATCGATTTTAAATTGTGAGTGCGGACACCGTGAAGCTCTATACTTTTCTTTGGTGCAGGGGTTTTCTTTTTTTGGCGTATTTTCTCCGACCATGGGCTTTTATAAATTAATTCCTTGAGGGCCATGCCTGTCAGGGAATTTTTAGCTTCAACGGCTTCTTTTGGAGTTCCCATAAAGACAACTTGTCCGCCCTTTTCTCCGCTTCCCGGGCCAAGATCCACCATCCAGTCAGTGGTTTTTATAAAGTCCAAGTTGTGCTCGACTGCAAGAACGGTATTTCCCCCGTCGATAAGTTTTTCGATCGCTTTAAGCAAAACAACAATATCGGCCATATGAAGGCCTATAGTCGGCTCTCTGAAAATATAGAGGGTTTTCCCAGTCGCGGGTCTTGCTAATTGAGAGGCGAGTTTTACACGTTGCGCTTCTCCTCCTGAGAGGGTAGTGGAAGGCTGTCCCAAAGCAAGATACCCGAGGCCGACTTCTATAAGCGCGTTCAAATAACGCGTGATTTTTGAGTCATCTTTGAAGAATTCAGAAGCTTCTTCTATCGACATTTCCAGAACATCGTGGATATTTTTGCCCCGATACAAGACTTCAAGTGTTCTTTCGTTGAATCGCTTTCCCGCGCACTCCTCACACATGATGGAAATGTCCTCTAGAAAGTGCATTCCAATCTGTTGCACCCCGGCGCCTTTACATTCCTCACATCGTCCTCCTTTTACGTTAAACGAAAACCTCCCTTTGTCCCATCCCCGTTCTTTTGCTTTCCTCTGATTTGAAAATAGATCTCTGATCCGATCGAAGAGCTTGGTATAGGTTGCCGGATTACTGCGCGGTGTGCGACCGATTGGCGCCTGATCAATTTCTATTACTTTATCGATTTGTTCGAGACCTTCGATATGTCTGTATTCACATGAGTTGTCGTCCGTCGGCTCACTCTTTTCTTTAAACGCTTCTATGAGTGTATTTATAAGCGTGGATTTACCAGCTCCGGAAACCCCCGTAATAACATTGAACGCGCCAATCTTAAAGCGAACATCTATCTCTTTTAAATTGAACCTGCTTGCTCCGAATATTCTAATTTCACCAGTTCCTGCGCGGTGTTTTTCCGGAAACGCGATTCCTTTTTCCCCTAGCAGGTACATTAGTGTTTCACTTTTACCGGGGGGTTTTTCCAAAATATCTTCCGGCGCCGCGCTGAACAGTATTTCCCCTCCGAGTTTCCCCGCGCCGGGTCCTATATCCACTATCCAGTCGGCGTTTCTCATCGTTTCTTCGTCATGTTCTACAATAATAACGCTGTTTCCGTTGTCCCTGAGTTTCTTTAGAGTTTCGAGGAGCCGTTGATTGACCCTTGGGTGCAACCCGATCGATGGTTCGTCTAATACATATAATACCCCCTGCAATTTACTTCCCACCTGAGTAGCGAGGCGTATTCTCTGCGCTTCGCCCGCGGACAAGGTTGTGGATTGGCGCTCACAAGCAAGGTATCCGAGACCCAGATCGCGAAGGAGTTTTGTTCTTTTGAGTATTTGTTCTACTATCGGTTCGCCAATCGGGTTATTTCTTTCGCTGAATTTGTGCTGTTTAAAAAACCCGTACAACTCATCGAGCGGCATTGCCAACATCGCCGCTATGTTTATGCCAAAGCAGGTAACCTTAAGGGCTTTTTTGTTAAGGCGCAGGCCGTTGCAGCTGCTACATTTAACAGAACGTGCGAACCTTAGAATGTTTTTATTTCTGCTCCTCTTCAGAATAATTTCCATAACGGGAATAATCCCTTTATAATATCCTTCTTCACGCGGTTTGGCGGTGATACCGCTCCATTTAAGCCTCGATTTCAAGGTGTGTTTTCCATAGGGGATTTTGATTTTTCCCGATCCGTAAAGCACTATGTCACGTTGCTCAGAGGTCAGATCTTTCCACGGAATATCAATATTAAATCCATGTGCCCGGCACACTTGATTTAAAACCTCCGGAGTAACTTGCGAATACACAAGATATCCGTTTGGAGTTGTTAGTGTAAAAGCGCCCTCACGGATGCTTTTGCGTTCGTCTGATATGAGAAGCTTGGGTAAAATCCTATCTTCAACACCCAGGCCTTTACATGTTTTGCATGCTCCCTTTTCAGAGTTGAAAGAAAAGAAGCTTGAATTTGTTCCGGGTTTGCAATCTCCAAGCCGGGCAAAGAGAAGCCTTAGGTAATCGTTTATCTCCGACATGGTTCCAACCGTTGAGCGGGGATTTCTGATAACGGTTTTCTGATCGACAGAAAGTGCTGGGGATAACCCATCAATTTTTTCAAACGCCGGGCGGCCGAGTTTGCCAAGGAACTGCCTCGCGTAAGAGGAAAGAGAACTCAAAAACCGTCTCTCCCCTTCGCGGTAGATTGTATCAAATGCCAGGGATGATTTTCCGCTGCCGGACACGCCGGTAACAACTACAAGCGAATCACGGGGAATTTCCAGATCAACTGATTTGAGGTTATGCTCGCCGGCTTTTTTAATAACTATCTTTTTCATTAAATTTGCTTCCCGGCCAATCCGAAAAAGGCAGTTTTATATCATCGCAGCATCAGCATTTTTTTTGAGGCGATATTATTACCAGCGAGGATCCTGTAAAAATACATACCCGACGATACAACTTGGCCATGGTTATTGGTTCCGTTCCATGTTACCCAGTGAGGGCCGGGGCTGTATTCACGGTTTGTCAGTGTTGATATGAGTTTCCCCTCTACATTATATACTTGGAGAGTAACGAAACTTCTTTCCGGTACGCAGAATGGTATCCTGGTGTTTAGATTAAAAGAATTTGGATAGTTTTGAAGAAGTTGAAATCCTGTATAAGTTGGATATTCGACCTTGCACAATATCCACTCATCAGGATCAAGACTTATACCTGTAGGTTCTCCGTTAACGGTGAGTGAAAAATGTTGAACTGCAAGGCTGTTCTGCACAACTAGAGTTGTGTCGCCAAAAGCGGTTTCAACAGCTACATCTATAGGCATAGTGAAAATATGGTTGGTTTGTGTCTGCTCGATTGTAAGTTCGATATTCCAAGAGCCGCCATTGTTATTGGTAGTCCATTGGTAAATGTAGTTGGGGTAGTACTCTTCGTATATCCACTGCTGGAAGAAAGCGTCGAGTTGCATACCGGAGACATCTTCGCAGACATCCCTGAACTGCTCGGTCGTAATAGTGCCGTACCGGTAGCGTGTATCGTCGTGATATGAGTGAAGGATATCAAAGAAGATAGAATCACCCACAACGTGCCGGAGCATGTGCAATACCCATGAAGCCTTGTCATAAGTGAGATGAACATCGAAGATACGGTTGTAATCACTGTCATCGGGCACATAGACTGTTCCCTCTCCAAAGTATTTCGATTTAAGCATTTCATGGTGGTACATTTCTTTTCCGTATGTAAACTCCGTCCATAGTGCTTCGGAGTAAACGGCGAATCCTTCATTCATCCATATATTATGAAAATCGTTACATGTAATCATATCACCCCACCACTGGTGGGCAAGTTCGTGTACAATCAAGTATTCGCCGCAGTTACCCAGGCTGGTGATGGTCTGGTGTTCCATTCCGCCGCTCCACATGAATTCGGCGTGTCCGTACTTTTCATCGAGAAAGGGATATTCGCCGTAGAGTTCTGAGAAAAGCTCAATCGCCGGAACTGTCTTCGCGTAGTAGTCCTGGATGTAGTCGTAGTGGTCGGGAAAGACGTAGTATTGCACCTCCATCGAATCGGTGGAGGAGTAGTGGTACCAGTCGGAAAAGGTTTTGTATGGATGTATCGCAACGGATACCAGATATGTGGCGATAGGGTATTTTTCGTGCCACCAGTAAGTATCGGTGGATCCGTCGCTGCTCATGTTTCTGAGTGTACCGTTGGAAGCAACTATCAACCCTGTAGGGACTGTTACGCGTATATCAACAGAGTCGGGTTTATCGGATGGAATATCCTTGCACGGCCACCAGCTTCGGGCGCCGAAGGGTTCGCTGAAGCTCCAAATCATATCGTTGCCGTCGTGCTTGTCGAAGTTGAATGCTTCGAAAGAAGGGTTGGGGGTGCCGCTGTACTCAATTATGTCCGTAAATGATTCTCCCAGATTGTAAATCCGGTCGAGCGTGACCGTTATCATATCGTTTGAATGTGTGTAAACGAGAGTTCCGGCCGTCCCGTTGATCTGGCTTACCGTCATGTTATCGAGCAGGTTTATCTCGGCCTGAGATAGTGACGCGGACAAAACCTCGGCTACCATAGTAATCGTACCCGAAACTGTTTCCGTTGTGGGGTCGATGTCTATGTCTATGTCGTAATATGTTACATCGTAATCGGATTGATTCTGTGTTTGTTCGACGGTAGCTGCCTGAAGGCCGGAGAAGCGTTCAGCCTTGGCTCTGGCCAGCTTTTGGTGGAGCTGCCGGCGAGGCATCTCCTGTGCTAGCAGAATACAGGGAATGATTATTACAGAGATTGTTACAACGATTAATCGAATTTTGTGCAAAAGCATAACCCCTCACTATTTTTAGGCGACGGCAATCAAGCGGTGAGGAAAGCTCATCTGCCCCAATCATCATGAAATGCTATGTAATACGAAAACTGTATTAACTATAACATACTTCGCGTGTTTTGTGAAAGTAAAATAGAAATTTGAAGGACGATCATGCAACATCTTTTCTGTAAATTTTTTTAGCGGGCCATTCTTCAGTTATCTTTGATGAGTTTGAGTTTACAGGGGAAAATATGACTTATTAACACGATTAGGTAAAAGAAGATCACGCCATGTAACAAGAGCATTCCCGCATCGGCGCGGGACGCGCCTTGCCCCTCGGGAAGCCCCTCTTCCTGCATTATTGACAAACTCTTAAGTAATATGTTACAATCATACAAGTTATATTATTGTATCGGAAATAAGGAGTATTGGAATAAATCTAAAATGTCGGCATCACAGGGATAGCTTGGAGTTGATGTGTAGTTATTTCTACTCTTTGTATATGGCAAGCGGGATAGATCCTGATATTGGAAAAGAGGGATAACCTGTTTTTGCGCTATCACTAAAAGCTTCTTTCGAAGCCACAAATAATATTTACCCTGAAAAGGAGAGCTAATGAGACACAGCATGCTATTAGTTTCTATTTTTGTCTGTTTAGTTTTGTTACCGTTATCTGTGGTGATCGGCGCTTCCGAATCACCTCGTGAATTCCCTCCGGTTCAGGATGGCTTTACAACATCTGGGGTAATGACATTGCCCTACGCGCCTAATCGCGTTATGATTAAATTTACCACCGAGGGTTTTAGAAATTCCAAGTTCGATATCGGTATGCAGAAAAACGCTGCTGCTCCTGGGAAACAGACCGGGATCGTGTCGCTCGATGCTCTGGGTCAAGAAATTGGTATAACAAAGATATCCCATCCTTATATTGAATTAAAAAACAAAGTCGAATCAAATCGTCTCGGCATCAATCGCTGGTTCATGGTCGAACTGGCAGAGGGATCAGACGTTTTGGACGCGGTCAATCGTTATAAGGCCGATCCCAACATCGAATACGCGAAGCTGGATTTGCGTGCTTTCCCGGCAGTGGTTCCAAGTGATCCCTTGTATGCCGATCACTGGGGACATAACAACACTGCGCAGCTGCCGGATCTGGACTGGGGCGGGACATATGATCACACTCTCTCCAATACGGTAGGCACGCCGGGTTTTG
>JAGHBT010000188.1 GCA_021160845.1 bacterium
TGGTGTAGCGACAATTGGTATCAGTGAATACGCGGCTGGCGAGCTTGGGGATATAGTGTTCATTGAAATTCCCGAAGTTGGCGAAAAACTGAAGCAGATGGATCCAGTGGGAACTATCGAGGCTGTTAAGACTGTGGCTGAACTCTTTTCACCTGTTACCGGCGAAGTGATCGAAGTTAATGAAGAGGTAGTGGAAAACCCCGAGATTGTAAATAAAAGCCCCTATGAGGAGGGATGGTTTATGAAGATAAAGATGGATGATGTGTCTGAACTTGATGTTTTGTTCAGCTATGATGAATATAAAGATTTTCTCGGAGAGGAGTAACTTTAATATCTATGGTAGAGTTTGGATGTGTGGCATCAGAATCAAAGAAGGGTGACAGATGAGTTATATTCAGAATACCAATCAAGATAGAAAAAAGATGTTAGAAACGATAGGAGTGTCATCTCTCGACGAGCTTCTTACCCCAGTACCTTCAGAGCTTCGTGTTAAAGGAAAATTAAATCTCCCGGGACCAATGAGTGAAGCTGAAGTTGTGGGTAGATTTGAACGGTTAGCCGCGGGGAATTATCCGGCTTCTTCAATGAAGAGTTTTCTCGGTGGAGGGATTTACGATCATGTTATTCCCGCGACTGTTCGATATGTTCTTTCAAGAAGCGAGTTTTATACTTCATATACGCCATACCAGGCGGAAGTGAGCCAGGGCACACTGCAGGCGATTTATGAATATCAAAGCATGATATGCGGATTGACTTCGATGGAAGTGGCAAATGCATCTCTCTATGACGGCGCGACGGCTATGGCTGAATCCATATTAATGGCATGTTCGATAAAGCGGAAAGACAAAGTACTTGTACCAGAAGCTATTGCGAAGAGAATAAAAGCTGTGCTGCGAGCCTACACTGTTGGTAAAAAGATTAAAATAGAATATATTCCTTTCACGGAAGCGGGTACTCTGGATATTAAAAAGTTAAAGGAAGCACTCGATTCGGAAACCGCCGCCGTAATTTTAGCCCAGCCGAATTATTTCGGTATAATAGAAGAAGCTGAAAATATTTCAGAGATTGTGCATGAATCCGGAGCGCTTCTTATTTCCTATGTTGATCCGGTATCTCTTGCCGTGTTGACTCCTCCTGGAGAGTATGATTCCGATATCGTTGTTGGCGAGGGACAATCGCTCGGGCTTCCTCAGAGTTTTGGCGGTCCCCTCCTTGGATTTATTGCCACGAAAAAGGAATATATCAGAAAATCTCCCGGGCGTCTCGTAAGCGGAACTGTAGATGTTGACGGCAATAGGGGGTATGTGATGACACTACAGACCAGAGAGCAGCATATAAGGCGTGAGAAAGCGACATCGAATATATGTACAAATGAGGGGCTTTGTGTTCTCGCGGCGGCGGTGTACATGGCTACTCTCGGTGAGGATGGCTTTAGAGAAGTCGCGGTTCAGAGCGCTGCCAAGGCCCGCACACTCTATAATATGATATCTGATTTATCTGGATCTACCTTTCTGTTTGGAGATAATTTCTTCCAGGAATTTGTTCTCAAGCCTTCCGTTCCCGCGGACGAGTTTTTAAATGAGGCGAGAAAAGAAGGGGTGCTTGCCGGCATTCCGCTAGGCGGGGATTTTCCACAGCTAGGGCCTTCGGCAGTACTTGTCGCGGTAACCGAGAAACGGTCCAGAGAGGATTTGCAGCTTTACAGTGATATCGTTTCGCGTATTGGAGGTGGAAAATGACCAGGACGATTTTTGAAAAGGGATTAGATGGCAGAAGTGGAAAGTATATTCAAGAGAATGATTGTCCGGTTGATGAGGCACTTCTTCCGATTCAGCGAATATCTTCACTGGGCCTTCCGCGTATAGGGGAACAGGGAGTAATAAGACATTATATGGAGCTTGCTTCAAAAAATTATCATATTGACAAGGGAATATATCCTCTTGGAAGTTGTACAATGAAATATAATCCGGTCGTCAATGAGGAAATTGCCCGTGACAACGCCTTTTGTGGTATTCATCCCGCTCAGAATGAAGCGGATGTTCAGGGCGCCCTGGAGCTTATCTTTAACCTTCAGGAGGATCTATGTGAGATATGCGGCATGGATTCCTTTTCCCTACAGCCTGCTGCCGGCGCTCATGGAGAGCTCACGGGTATGATGATTGCCCGTGATTATTTTCGTGACAGAGGAGAAGACAGAAAAATTGTAATAGTACCTGATTCCGCTCATGGGACTAATCCATCCAGTGTATCGATCTGCGGATTTAAGCCAATTACTATTAAGTCAGACGACAGGGGGATGATTAGCCCCTCTGATTTAAAAGAAGAGGTTAACAGTGAGACAGCAGTTATTATGCTCACATTGCCGAATACACTCGGGTTGTTTGAGAGGAATATAGGAGAGATTATTGAGATAGCGCATGACGCGGGAGCTCTTGTGTATATGGACGGGGCGAATATGAATGCTCTTTTGGGTATAGTTCAGCCGGGTAAGATAGGGTTTGATATTATGCATCTGAATCTCCATAAGACATTTTCCACACCTCACGGCGGAGGCGGTCCCGGCTCGGGCCCTGTCGGGGTGCGAAAGCATCTTTCTGATTTCCTGCCGGTTCCGCGCGTAGTAAAGAACGGGGACAAGTTCGCGTTCTCGTGGGAGTCGGAAAAGTCAATTGGGAAAGTGCATTCATATTTCGGAAATTTCAATGTTTTTGTAAAGGCCTATGCCTATATTTGCAGACTTGGCTCTGAAGGCCTCAGGGACGTTTCTAGAAACGCTATTATAAATGCCAATTATCTTATGAAATTGGTGGGAAAGTTTTACGATGTCGAATACCCGGGACCATGTATGCATGAGTTTGTGGCATCCTCGGTGAATTTGAAGAAGTATGGAGTCAGTACACTGGATGTCGCGAAACGTCTTCTCGACTATGGGGTACACGCACCTACCGTATATTTTCCATTAATTGTTAAAGAAGCTCTGATGATTGAGCCGGTTGAAACGGAAAAGAAGGAGACACTTGACCGTTTTGTTGAAATTATGAAAAAGATATCCGAGGAAGCGGCAAGCAATCCGGATCTTCTTCATGAAGCTCCCATAAGTACTCCGGTCCGGAGACTGGATGAAGCTTCAGCCGCTCGAAATCCCGATTTCCGTTGGCGTGAAATGGAATAAATTATCACGGAGAATGGATTCGATTAAATGCTGCGATGGTTGTTTCTTGATGATGGAAAGAGAAGCGGCGCCGAGAACATGGCGGCTGATGAATTTATTCTAAAAAGGGTTAAGCGCCCGGATATAGGAGCAATTCTACGGTTATATTCATTTGCCCCTCCGGCGATTAGTATTGGGTTTCACCAGAATCCGGATAGTGTTCTCGATATAGATGCTTTGCACCGTGACGGAATACCTCTTGTCCGCCGGATAACGGGAGGGCGAGCCCTTCTTCATGATGAGGAAATTACATATTGTATAGCGGCTTCCACGGAGGAGGGGGTTTTTAAATCAGGTTTGAGGGAAAGATTTATGTCTGTTTCTGAAGCCTTAATTGAAGCACTTGGGGCTTTGGGTGTAAAGGCACGGATATCAAGAGGGAAAAAAGAATTCAGGAGTAGGGAAATGATTTCACCATGCCTGATTTCAGTGAGCAGGCATGAAATCACTGCGGGTGGAAGGAAAATTGTCGCAAGTGCGCAGCGAAGCTCCGGAACCGCTTTTATCCAGCATGGATCCATTCTTTTGGAGGGGGGATCAAAGAGGATTTCTAAATATCTTAAAGGAGACTGGGAAAATCTTGACCGGCATGTGACAAACATTTTTGAAGAAACAGGTATAAGGCCCGGATACGGAAAGTGTGCGGAAGCAATAAAAAAGGGGTTTGCCGAAAAATTTGGGGTGAGGTTTGAAAATTTAAATCTTTCCCGCAGGGATAAATCTGATATCGACGCCGCGGCGTTTAAGAAATCGACTGAATTTGAATAGCGCCCGGGGGGATAAAAAGGGATTATGACAGGATTTATTATCAAAAGGTTGATGCAGTCGGTTTTGTTGATTTTTCTTGTTCTCACAATAACATTTTTCCTGCTTCATTTAGCTCCCGGTGATCCTATGGCGAAGTACTACAACCGCCAAGGTATTTCTCCTGAAACAGTTAAAATGATGCGTGCCAAGTTTGGACTCGATAGGCCGATTACAGAGCAGTATATAAAATGGGTCGCTAATTTTGCACGGGGCGATTTTGGTTTTTCTCTTCACTATGACAGGAGGCCGGTACGTGATCTTGTTTTTGAAGCGATACCAAATACCCTGCGCCTGACTGTGGCGGCGCTGCTGTTATATATTGTGATTGGAATAAGCCTGGGTATACTTTCAGCGGTTAAGAAAGGGACACTATTTGATAAGGTAAATACTGTAACCGCTCTTTTCTTGTATTCCATCCCGTCTTTTTGGCTTTCCCTGATGTTGATATTCATTTTTTCATTAAAGCTGGGGATTCTTCCATCCTCGCATATGCAGTCAATCGGCATGGAGGGAGCTGGCTGGTTTGAACTCCTCTGCGACAGGGCGCGGCATCTTGTTCTTCCCGCTTTTGTGCTTGGAGTAGCGTCAGCGGCAGGGATGGCCAGATATATGAGAGGAAGTATGCTGGATGTGTTGAGGGAGGACTACATAAGGACCGCCAGGGCAAAGGGGCTCGAGAACAAGAAGATTTTTCTGAAACATGCCTTCAGAAATGCCGCCATTCCAGTGGTTACAATTATCGGGCTTAGTATTCCCTTCCTTCTGGGAGGGGCTGTTGTTATTGAAAAGATTTTTTCATGGCCCGGTATGGGGAGGCTTGCTGTCGATGCGATTTACGCGAGAGATTATCCTGTGGTGCTCGCGGTGAACTTTGTGGTTGGTGTGATGGTAATTTTGGGTAATCTTGTAGCTGACATAGGGTATGCCCTTCTTGACCCGAGGATTAAGGTTACAAAGAAGACGGAGTGATAATAACGCGAATAAATGTTAATAAGGTGTCAGTAAGGAGAAAAGGCGTGATCCCGTGATGAGAATGACGAAAGAGAGAAACAAGAGAAACCGCAAGCCGGGTTCAGGTGGTTTGTGGTCTGTGGGCTGGACCAGATTCAGGGAAAGGCGTCTTGCCGTGGCAGGGGCAGTGATCGTTCTTTTTCTCTATTTAGTGGCAATCTTTGCTCCGGTTCTTACACCATATAATCCCGTAACATATGGAGATATCCCGGCAGCTAGATATATGGGGCCGAGTTTCCAGCACCCCTTCGGCACAGACAAGTTTGGCCGTGATGTAATGACAAGAATGTTTTATGGATCACGAGTTTCCCTCTTAATAGGATTTTTTGCCGTGACACTTTCTATAGTTCTTGGTTCCTTGGTTGGAGCCCTGTCGGGTTACGCCGGGGGAATAGTGGATGCTGTTTTAATGCGTGTTGTGGACGCCCTTATGGCGATTCCCAGATTGTTTCTACTTTTGACCTGTATAGCTCTTTTTTCCCAATCAATATTGTTGATAATTATTCTTCTCGGCGCTACCGGCTGGATGTCAGCAGCGAGGCTTGTCCGCGGCCAGGTATTGGCTATTAAACAAAAGGATTACATTGTCGCAGCCGAAGCCCTTGGAGCGGGTGGAAAAAGAATTATTTTCAAGCACCTTATACCCAATACTCTGACGGTAATAGTCGTGTCGGCGACTTTGAGGATCGGGGGTATTATTCTTGCGGAGGCGGCGCTGAGCTTTCTTGGACTGGGTGTTCCGCCCCCAACGCCAAGCTGGGGTATGATGGTTTTTGAGGGAAGGGATGTTATGCTTGACGCGTGGTGGGTTTCCACTTTCCCGGGGTTGGCTATTGTAATAACGGTTATTGGATTCAATTTGCTCGGTGACGGTTTGCGTGACGCCTTTGATCCTATACACTTTACATAAGAAGGGTTGATTCTTTTTTTAATAAGTTAAATTATATAAATATGGACGATTATCTACGGGAGCCGGTACGCATATAGATTTCGGATTATTCGCTCGGTCACGATTAACTGGTATGTTGATATGTGGATAATAATTTAGAGTTGTAGGGAGATTATCGGTGGAAAAAATGTTGCTGAGAGTAAATAATCTTGAAACGATATTCAGAATGGACAGGGGAGATGTTAGGGCAGTCGACGGAATAAACTTTAATATAAAAACCGGCAAAACACTTGGAATGGTTGGGGAATCCGGATGCGGTAAAAGTGTGACTGCTCTTTCAATTATGCGTCTTGTGCCCGATCCGCCGGGTAAAATAACCGCGGGATCAATTGAATTCGATGGTAGAAATATTCTTAGCCTGCCGGAAAAGGAAATGAGGAAGGTGAGAGGCAATGAAATATCAATTGTTTTTCAGGAGCCCCTTTCCAGCCTTAATCCTGTTTTTACCTGCGGAGAGCAGGTTCGCGAGGCCATAGCTCTTCACTCACATCTTGGTAGAAAGGACTCGAAAGCCAAAGCGGTTGAAATGCTCCGTAAGGTGCGAATTCCTGATCCTGAAATAAGGTATAAGAATTATCCTCACCAAATGAGTGGGGGTATGAGGCAAAGAGTAATGATCGCCATGGCGCTCAGCTGTCAGCCGAAACTGCTTATAGCCGACGAACCAACCACAGCTCTAGATGTTTCCGTACAGGCCCAGATAATTGAGTTGTTGCGGGACCTTCGAGAGGAGCTCGGTATGTCGGTTTTGCTTATAACGCATGATTTGGCTGTTATCGCTCAGATGGCTGACACGGTTGTTGTTATGTACGCAGGCAAGATAGTTGAGAAGGCCCCGGTAGAGAGGCTCTTTTCAGAGCCCTCTCATCCATATACACAGGGACTTCTAGCTTCAATGCCGGGGTACAGTGTATCCGGAAAGGCGTTGCCGGTAATCCCCGGCAGCGTACCTGACCCCGCGAAGTTACCTCCCGGCTGCAGGTTTAGCGACCGTTGCTCGAAAAGAATTGATAGATGTTTTGTCGAGGAGCCGCCACTGTTTGATTTGGGTAATTCTCATTTCTCTCGCTGCTGGTTGTATAGTAAGGAGGAGAGTTGAAAATTCTAAGGGCTGAGGGGATCAAGAAATATTTCAGTTCACCGGGAGGCGGTTTTTTCTCTCGTCCCGGCGCGTTGGTTAAAGCCGTCGATGGAGTTGATATATCTATTGAGGCTGGGGAAAGCCTTGGTTTGGTGGGTGAATCGGGGTGTGGAAAGAGTACTCTGGCGAGGATACTCTTAAGGTTAATCGAGCCGACGGCGGGGAAGGTGTTTTTGGACGGAATTGATTTTCTTGCCCTGAAAGGGAAAGAACTCAGAAAAACAAGGCGCCGGATTCAGATGATTTTTCAAGACCCATACTCATCGCTTAATCCAAGGATGACTGTTGGCAACACAATAGCTGAAGGGATCAAAATACACAAAGTAGTAGAGAGAAAGAAGGTAAGAACAAGGGTTCATTCTCTCCTGGACAAAGTTGGCCTCCCTCCCGCGGCTGAGTCGAGGTATCCCCATGAATTTTCAGGAGGGCAAAGGCAGAGGATTGGAATCGCTCGGGCTCTCGCTGTAGAGCCGGATATTGTTATTGCCGATGAACCGGTCGCGGCACTGGATCTTTCCGTGCAAGCTCAGATAATCAATCTTCTTCGGGATCTAAAGGAAGATATGGGGTTGACATATCTTTTTATAGCCCACGATCTTGGTGTAATAAAACATGTAAGTGATAATGTTGCAGTAATGTATCTGGGTAAAATTGTTGAATTATCCGACAAAGAATCACTCTTTTCAGATCCTCTCCATCCCTATACTCGTGGTCTCCTTGCCTCCATCCCCCGCCTGGAGCCCGGAGGGAAAAAACTTAAGGCCGCCATCAGAGGAGAAGTCCCAAGCCCTGTGAACCTTCCTGCGGGATGTTCCTTTTATCCAAGATGCCCCGAGGCAACAGAAAGGTGTAGGTTGGCTCCTCCCCCTCTAGTTACAACAAGAGGAGGACGCTCCGTAAGATGCTGGCTTTACTCATAGATTCTGATTTTTACATGGGAATATATCGTCAATAAATAACCCTCCAGTTTTTTTGTCCTTTGCCGATAGGAAAATCAGGAGGAATTTTTATGCCGGAAATTTTTCTAGCGAGACAGCCGATTTTTGACAAGAATATTCGAACACAAGGGTATGAGATTCTTTACCGGGATTGCAAGGATGCTGAAAGCGCCCGGTTTGAGGATGTCGACGGTGTCGTATCACAGGTTTTTCTGAATATCTTAACCGACATTGGGCTTGAGAGACTTGTTGGTGGTAAAAAGATTTTTATTAATATGAACCGCAGGTTTCTGCTCGAGGATTTTGATATCCCAATTCCTCAAAAGAAGGTTGTTTTTGAAATTCTTGAGGATGTAAAGCCCGATATAATGATTATAGAAGCGCTAAAGCAATTGAGAAAAAAGGGGTTTAAATTTGCTCTGGACGATGTTGTCAACCCGATCGAAATGAAGGAATTTCTTCCCCTTGTTGACATAGTGAAATTTGATTTGCTTCAGATCGATCTGGACAAATTAGAAGAGTATTCTTTATTTGCAAGGCGGAATGGGTGCAAATTGTTGGGTGAGAAGGTTGAAACTATGGAGATCTTTGAAATTTGCCGGGATTTGGGGTTTGATTATTTTCAGGGGTTTTTTCTTAGTAAACCGAGGGTTGTCACCGGGCACAGGGTCCCTGGTTCACGCATTTCAATTTTACGGGCTTTAGCAAAAATACATTCTTCTGGTATTGATTTTCATGAACTTGAAAAGACTATTCAACAGGATGTATCTCTCAGTTACATGCTTTTGCGTCTTGTTAATTCCGTCTATTATGGAACCAAGATGAAAGTTGAATCAATAATGGGGGCGTTGACCCTTTTGGGCATTCGGGAGATTAGAGCGTGGCTTAGCTTTCTTGTTATTTCAAAGATAGACGATAAACCCGATGAACTGGTAAATATCGCCCTGATAAGAGCAAAAATGTGTGAGCTTCTCACAGAGGTAATAGATAAGGAATTGAAGAGTTCAGGTTTCATTGCCGGCCTTTTTTCTGCACTGGATGCTATGCTTGAAATGCCGCTTGAAGAAATACTGAAGGAACTTCCCCTTTCGGACGTTGTCAAAGAGGCTCTTCTTAGCAGAAAGGGTCCGATTGGACAGATATTGGACTGTGTTCTTTCATATGAGCGGGGTGAATGGGAAGAGGCTATGGAGATTACTATCGCGCCTGAGAAGATAAGCGATTCATATATTGAAGCGCTTGACTGGACAAACAAAATAGCATCTGTTGTGCGCTAAATATTTTAGAGGTTGGGGTGTCAGTTTATGGTTTAATTAATTTGTTAAAGAATATTTTACTTGAGTCTAAAAAGAAAATATATAAGTATTCAGTTCTGAAACTAAATGCAGTGTTAGTCATTTTTGGAGGAATCATATGTTGGCTAAAGATATCGAAAAGATCCGTTCGAAGGAAAAGGGAGCCGGTGATCAGGTTCGCGAGGCTCGAGTGAAGGCTGAAGAAATTATAGCAAAAGCCGTCCGGGACGGAGAAGCGCGAATTGAGGATGTTATAAAAGAAAGAGATGAAGAAAGACGGTTGATTGTGAAGCGGGCGGGGGAAAAAGCCGAAAATGAAATTAAGGCCTTGCGTAATGAAAACAGAAAAATGATTGAAGCGCTTGAAGAAGGGGTTAACAAAAATCATGATGAGGCCATTGATATTATTTTGAACGATTTTCGAGGGTAGAGATTTTTTTGTGCGTTTTATAAGATTTTCAATTCAGGGAGGAATTGAAAATGGCAATAAGCAGGATGCTGAAAATTCAACTCCTTGCACACAATTCCATAAAGGAAGAAGTTAAACGATACCTCCGTGAGCTTGGTGTTGTAGAAGTTACAGCTGTATACGGCATTGACGAGGATAAGAGAATGACTGGGGAGGAGGAAGTGGGGGGTATTTTAGAAAAGAAGGAGCAAATTGAAAATTCTATTTCTTTCCTTAAAGGCTTTGTCGAAAAACCCACTATCTTTGAAAAATTGAGAAGGGGGCCCCTGCGTACATCAGATAATGAAATTGAGAAACTGGACAAGGAAGTTTCAGCGAGTGGAATGTGGGGAGAGTGCGGTAAGCTCGATGATCGAATTCGAAGTTCGAAAGAGGAACTTTTAAAGAGCAAAGAGATGGTTTCTTCTTTGCGGGGGTGGAGGAAATTGAAAGTTCCCCTGGAAGCCCTTTCAACTGAAAAATATGAACTTCAAATGTGGACTCTGCCGGAAAAACAGGCCGCCGCCGGTCTTGATGATGTTTACGGGAGATTTGAGCTGTGTCACTTTGAATCTTGTTTGAAGGAAAATGGGAAAGATTATTTAGCGGTTATACTGCCGGTTGCCGGGCAGGAGGATTTAACGGAAGCCCTCAAGGAACTGGGGGGTAGCCGCGCTATATATAAAGGGGTAGTGGGGACTCCTGAGAAGGTTATTGAGACTGAAATGTCACGTTGGGAAGGCTTAGAGATGAATGTTCTCGAGGCCGAAGCGGAGGCTCAGAAACTTGCCGAGATTCTAGA
>JAGHBT010000021.1 GCA_021160845.1 bacterium
GATAAAAGATAGAGGGATGAAGGTGACGTTGGAAAAGAAGTTAAACGGATCGTAGGGAGTATTATTCCAGGCGTTCCTCCTTCGAGAAAGATCCAGTCTGTTTTAGCAGGAAGTAACCACAGCGAATATATGTTAGTGTTTTAAGTGCAGAGTGTATTATCCCGTATGGAAAAATAACGGGACTTGGCTGCTTAGGGAGTGTTTCGGATGGTTGCTTCCTCATTTCTTGCTTCATTTTATTTTATTTGCGGAGCTGTGCTTTTCTTTGTGGCGATAACAATTCTTCGTTATTCAACCAGGGATATTGTAGGGTGGGCCACCGCTCTGGTTCTCTTATTTTCCGGCACCGGGCCCCTTATCGGAGCTATGGGTGTTATTCTTAAAAGTAATCTTCACGAGGGCGCTTTTCTTTTCAGAAGTCTTATCGACAGCTTTAATTACATCTGGGAATTCTTTTTCCCTTCATTGGTATTGTTTGCTCTCGTCTATCCTGTTGAGCATAAATTATGGAAACATTTCAGGAAATTTTTAATTATTCTTTTCGTGCCTCATTTTTTCCACTTGATCCTGGTGATATTTCTTATTGATAGGATAAATCCGGCGGATTCTTTTTCGTTCTTGCAAAACATCTCTTTTCTACCGGATACTCTCAGCTCCTACCTTGATAAAATCGCGGGTATTCTTGGAGTTCTTACCGGAATGTTTTTTAAGGCGCATACCAAGCTTTTTTCGACTGTTAATATTTCTTATGCCGCGTTTGCCATGGTTCTGCTTGGTCGTTCCCGGCGGCTTGAACTTACCCCGAGGGTTAAAAGGCAAGCATCGTTTGTTATCGTGGGTCTTGGCGTTAGTGTTCTTACATATTCCGTCGCCAGGGTTATTCCTATTTTCTGGGGGGGTGGAGCTGAAGCCGAGCTTAGCGTTGCTTTTATCAATGCGTCTCTTGTAATAGGCGGAGGTACGATCGCCTATGTTATTGTGCGTTACAGGTTTCTTGGTATGAAATTGATTGCCCGTAAGGGGATATTCATTGGAGGGGTTACCGCAATTCTTGTTTCTGTTTACCTGATAATCGTAAAACAGCTTACATCATATATACGCGGGTTTTCAGACATAAGTATTGAGGTGCTCGAAATTGGCCTGATAGTCATTTTTATTATTATCTTTCAGCCCCTTGTGGTTAAAATCGAAGAGTGGGTTGAGAATATATCGTTTGGGGAAGGGAAGAGTCCGAGGGAAAGGATAAAGACCCTCAGCAGCGAACTTCTTTCAATAGTCGACGCCGATAGTATGAAGAGAACAATCAATGAAGTTCTTTCGGATATTTTTGAGGCGACAAGACCGGATATAATCCTTCGTGATGGAATTTGTGCTATTGTCCGGGAAGATAATCTGGAAACGATGGAAAGGGTTTTTACCGGGGCGAGAGAACCGATCGGAAAACTCGATTTTATTGAGGCGATGGGATTTGAAAGGCCGAAGAGGAGGATGTTTCTGCCCCCTTCGGAAAGGGATATCGCGGCGGTTGTTAACAATCTTCCCGCCGGGATTAAATGGCTGGCGGGCTTTGAAATGATAGTCCCTGTTATACGAAGCGGGGAATGCTCCGCCCTGCTTTTGCTCGGCGAGCATGAACAGAGGGGGCATTATTCGGTTGAGGAGATTGCTCTTTTTTCGATGCTTGCCTCTCAGATCGCCGCTGCTCTTTCAAGGATAGAACTTCTCGAAGAAGTAGTTGAGAAACGCGTCATGGAGGAAGAACTGGGTATTGCCCGCCGTATTCAGCAGGATCTCCTTCCGTCTCACGCGCCGTATCTTGAGCGGTACGAAGTCGCGGCCGTGAGTATTCCGAGTAAACAGGTAGGAGGCGATTATTTTGATTATATCACGCGTGACGGTTTGTTTGCTTTCGCCGTAGCAGATGTTGCCGGTAAAGGAGTCCCGGCCTCTCTTCTTATGGCTTCCCTCCAAGCGAGCCTGAGGTCGATGAAGGGCAGGATAGATGATCCGGTAGCGGTTGTCAGCAGTCTTAATGAAGCTATGTTCGATATTACCTCTGACGACAAATTCGCGACGCTCTTCTACGGATGCATTGATATTAAGAAAAATAAATTGTTCTATAGTAACGCGGGGCATTTTTTCCCTAGTATTATAAGAGCGGATGGTGAAATAGAAGAGCTTGATTACAGCGGGCTTGTCCTCGGCGTTAAACCTGACTTTGAATATGAGAGTTTGAAGTTGAAATTTAAACCGGGTGACACCCTGGTGGTTACAACAGATGGTATACTGGAAGCTGAGAATGAAGACGGCGAATTTTATGGTGAGAAAAAACTGCTCGGATTTCTGACGGAGTTATCGGGCAGATCCCCCGATGAGATAAAAAACGCGATAATTAAGGATGTGAAGGGTTTCTCGGCTCACGACAGGGCAAGAGACGATATGACAATCCTCGTGCTGAAAAGGAACAGGTAAGAAGTATGGAACGGAAGTTTTTTGTAAACTTTCTTTGACAGCTTTTTGCTTTCGAGTTTGGTTTTCCTCTAATTGTGGAAGATCCGTTCCTTTTTACGAGGGATGGCGCAAAGCAGGTTTCTTTTTAGTATCCTCTGATCAAATATCGCTTTATTTAATATCTTTCATTTCAATAGTATTCAATCTGATATAGCCTGATTAAATATTTCTTATTTCAACATTACACAATCC